>NZ_JBMCZA010000243.1:8330-12871 GCF_048654705.1 Nocardioides sp. CPCC 206348 | reverse complement strand
TCGCGCTCAACGACGGGCCGCTCCGGTTCGGCGCGCTCCGCGAGACCGTCGACGGCATCAGCGGCAAGGTCCTCACCGAGACCCTGCGCGACCTCGAGCGCGACGGGATCCTCACCCGCACCATGTACAACGAGATGCCACCACGCGTGGAGTACGAGCTCACCGCCCTCGGTCAGACCCTGCAGGGTCCCCTCGCCGCGCTCGGGCGCTGGGCCGAGGAACACATCGAGCTGGTCCTGCGCGCCCGCGAGGACTACGACCAGCGCCCGGATCGATCATGAACCGGAGAGCTGGGGGTACAGCTGCTCGAGCGGTCCCGCCAGCGCCTGCTTGACCTGCCGGGAGACGTCGTCGGCGAGCACCTCGTGGGCGCCGGCCAGCAGGCCGTCGTACGCCTGGGCGACGACGTCGGCCGGATCGTTCTTCTCGACGTCGAGACCAGCTGTCATCGGGGTGTCGGTGTAGCCCAGGTGCAGGGCCGTGACGAGCGTCCCGTTCGCGGCCAGCTGGAGGCGCTGCGTGTTCGTCGCCGACCAGAGCGCCGCCTTGGTGGCGCTGTAGCCGTCGCCGATGCCGATCCACGACAGCACGGACAGCACGTTGAGCAGCGCTCCGCCGCCGTTCGCGGCCAAGGTGGGAGCGAAGGCGTCCGCGATCGCCAGGGGAGCGAAGAAGTTGACCTCGAAGAGGTCGCGCAGCGCGTCCGGCGACCCGAGCACGGAGGCTCCGTTCGACGCCCCGGCGTTGTTGACGACGAGTGTCACGTCCGGCGCGGCAGCGACCGCGGCGGACACGGACGCGGGGTCCGTGACGTCGAGGGCGAGCGGTACGACGCGCTCGTCCGCCCAGTCCTTCGGGTTGCGGGCACTCGCATAGACCTTCGTCGCGCCGCGGGCGAGGGCCTGGTGCACGAACTCGGTGCCCAGTCCCCCGTTCGCGCCGGTGACCAGGACGACGTCGGTGATCGGCATGTCAGATCCTCTCGATGATGGTGGCGTTGGCGAGACCGCCGGCCTCGCACATGACCTGCAGGCCGAAGCGGCCCTCGCGCTGCTCGAGCACGTTGAGCAGGGTGGTGGTCAGGCGTGCGCCGGAGCCGCCGAGCGGGTGACCGATCGCGATCGCGCCGCCGTTGACGTTGACCTTGTCGAGGCTGGCGCCGGTCTCGGCCTGCCAGGCGAGCACGACCGAGGAGAACGCCTCGTTGACCTCGAAGGCGTCGATGTCGTCGATGGTCAGGCCGGCTCGCTCGAGCACCTTGCGGGTGGCGGGGATGATGCCGGTCAGCATGAAGAGCGGGTCGTCGCCGGCCACGGCGAACGAGTGGACCCGCGCCCGGGGCGTGAGCCCCAGCCTCGCCGCGGCCTCCTCCGAGGTGACCAGGAGAGCGGCCGCGCCGTCGTTGACCGGCGAGCTGTTGCCGGCCGTGACCTTCCAGTCGATCTCGGGGAAGCGCTCGGTCCACACGTCGTCGGCGAACGCGAGGCGAAGGCCCGCCAGGCCCTCGGTGGTCGTGGACGAGCGGATCGTCTCGTCGATCGCGAGGTCATTGACGCGTGCGATCTCGCCGTCGAACAGGCCGTCCTTCCATGCCCGGGTGGCCCGGTCGTGGGAGAGCGCAGCGAACTCGTCGAGCTGGGTGCGCGAGAAGCCCCAGCGCGCCGCGATCCGCTCGGCCGCGATGCCCTGCGGGATCAGCGAAGGCGCGTAGCGGGCCGCCACCGCCGGGCCGGCGAAGTCCGCCCCGAGGGTCTGCGAGCCGATCGGGACGCGCGACATGGACTCCGCACCGGAGGCGACGGCGACGTCGTACGCACCGGCGATGACGCCCTGGGCCGCGAAGTGCAGGGCCTGCTGGCTCGAGCCGCACTGGCGGTCGACGGTCACGCCGGGCACCGACTCGGGGTAGCCGGCTGCCAGCAGTGCCCACCGCGCGGTGTTGCCCGACTGCTCGCCGACCTGGCCGACGGCACCACTGATGACGTCGTCGACGACGACGGGGTCGATGCCGGTGCGCTCCACGAGGGCGCGCAGCGGGACGGCATGCAGGTCGACGGGGTGGATGTCGGCGTAGGCGCCACCGGGCTTGCCCTTGGCAACCGGGGTGCGGACGGCGTCGACGATGACGGCTGACGACATGGTGGATCCCTTCGTTGGGCGACTGGTGCCCCCACCGTAGGCCAGTCAGTTGGTTTTTCCAACTAACTTGGTTGTGACTTCCAACCCACTTAGACTGGCGGCATGTCCACCGACGTACGCCCCTGCTCGATCGCCCGCACCCTCGAGCTCGTGGGCGAGAAGTGGACCCTGCTGGCCGTACGCGAGATGGTCCTCGGCAACCACCGCTTCGACGAGTTCGTCCGCTACACCGGAGCGCCGCGCGACATCCTGACCAACCGGCTGCGCAAGCTCGAGGACGCTGGCCTCGTGCACCGGACCCAGTACCAGGACCGACCGCCGCGGTTCGAGTACCACCTCACCGGGGCCGGCGAGGCCTTGCGTCCGATCATCGCCACGCTGCGCGAGTGGGGGGACCAGTACGTCGCGCCCCCGGGCGGGCCGCCCATGGTGTTCACGCACACCTGCGGCGAGACCTTCCACGCTGCCGTGGCTTGCCGGGCCTGCGGCGAGATCACGCAACCCGGCTCGGTCACCCTGGTCACCGACGCCAGCTGATCAGGTCATGCAGGCAGAAAGCCCACGCCGAATGACGTGGGCTTTCGCGGTGAGTCGATCTGCGCCGGTAGCGATTCGAACCCAGACCTGCTGATCCGTAGTGCGAATCAGAAGGACTTCGAGGTGTCTGGCGCCGACTCGACGCCCGCCGTGCGGTCCTCGGCGAGCAAGCCGGCGAGCCGGCCGACGTGGTCCACCCGGTCGGCCGGCGTCGCGGCCATCGGGTTGACCAACAGGGTCCGCACACCGGCCTCGCGGAACTCCGCGAGCTGGCGGCGCAGCGAGTCCTCGTCACCCATCAGCGTCACCGCCTCCACCAGGTCCTGGGGTACGACGGCTGCCGCCTCGGCCTTCCTGCCCGACAGGTAGAGGTCCTGGATGTCCCTGGCCTCCGCCTCGTAGCCGTAGCGGCAGGCGAGCTGGTTGTAGAAGTTCTTGTCCCGCGCACCCATGCCGCCGATGTACAGCGCCAGCTGGTTGCGCACCGCGGCCGTGATCTCCGGCGTCGGCTCGCCGACGTGGAAGCTGACCTGGAGCTGGATGTCGAGCTCGCCGAGCGCGGGATCGCGCTTCGCGAAACCGGCCGCCAGGGACTCGCCCCACGCCTGCTGCGCCTTGAGCGGGTGGAAGAACAACGGCTGCCAGCCCTGGGAGATCTCCGCGACCAGCTCGACGTTCTTCAAGCCCAGTGCGGCAATCGAGACCGGGATGTCGGCCCGCAGCGGGTGGTTGATGAGCTTGAGCGGCTTGCCCAGGCCCGAACCACCGTGCTCCTTGGTGAGCGGCATCCGGTAGTACTTGCCGTCGTGGTCGAGCGGTTCGCGTCGCCAGACCTTGCGGCAGATCTCGACCGCCTCGCGCGTGCGACCCAACGGGGCGTCGTACTTGATGCCGTGGAAGCCCTCCACGACCTGGGGGCCACTGGCGCCGAGGCCGAGCGTGAACCGGCCACCCGACACGAAGTCGAGGCCGGCCGCGGTCATCGCGGTCAGGGCGGGGGTCCGGGAGTAGACCTGCAGGATGGCTGACATCAGCTCGACCTTCTCGGTCTTCGCCGCGACGAAGCCCAGCTGACTGACGGCGTCGAAGGAGTAGGCCTCCGGGATCGCCACCATCTCGAGGCCGACCTGCTCGTACGCCTGGATCAGTTCGACGCTCTCGTCGAATCCTCCGGCGTAGTCGATGATCATGCCCAGCTTCATCGGCCGGCCTCCTTCGGGTAGCGGCCGGCGATGTCGCGGCCGATGATCTCCTTCATGATCTGGCTGGTGCCGCCGTAGATCGTCTGCACCCGGCAGTCACGGAAGGCCCGACCGATCGGGTACTCGTTCATGTAGCCGTAGCCCCCGAACAGCTGCAGGCAACGCGACGTCACCCGGACCTGCATCTCGGTCGCCCACAGCTTCGCCTTCGACGCCTCGGCCGCGGTGAGCGTGTGGTCATTCAGCGCCAGCGCGGCGTTCTGGATGTAGGCACGGGTCATCTCGACCTCGGTCTCGATCTCGGCCAGCTCGAACCGGGTGGCCTGCAGGTCACCGATCCGCTTGCCGAACGCCTCGCGCTCGAAGACGTAGTCCTCGGTCCACGCCAACGCCGCCTCGGCGCCGGCGAGCGCCTGCGCCGCCAGCGAGAGCCGCTCCTTGGGCAGGCGCTGCATCAGGTAGATCAGGCCCTCACCGATCTCGCCCAGCACGTTCTCCGGAGCGACGCGCACGTCCTCGAACACCAGCTCCGCGGTGTCCTGACCGGCGAGGCCGACCTTGTCGAGCTTGCGTCCCCGGGAGAAGCCCGGGTCGTCGCGCTCGACGACGAAGAGGCTGTAGCCGCGCGAGCCCGCATCGGGGTCGGTCCTCGCGAACACGATC
>NZ_JBMCZA010000243.1:8083-8320 GCF_048654705.1 Nocardioides sp. CPCC 206348 | reverse complement strand
GGGTCGTCGCGCTCGACGACGAAGAGGCTGTAGCCGCGGGAGCCGGCGTCGGGGTCGGTCCTCGCGAAGACGATGACCAGGTCGGCGTTGATGCCGTTGGTGATGAACGTCTTCTGTCCGTTGAGCACCCAGCTGTCGCCGTCGCGCACCGCGGTGGCACGAATGCCCTGCAGGTCGCTGCCCGCGCCCGGCTCGGTCATCGCGATCGCGAGCACCTTCTCGCCCGACACCGCACCG
>NZ_JBMCZA010000243.1:7715-8073 GCF_048654705.1 Nocardioides sp. CPCC 206348 | reverse complement strand
ATGAACGTCTTCTGTCCGTTGAGCACCCAGCTGTCGCCATCACGGACGGCATTGGCACGAATGCCCTGCAGGTCGCTGCCCGCACCGGGCTCGGTCATCGCGATCGCGAGCACCCTCTCACCCGACACCGCACCCGGCAGCCAGCGCTGCTTCTGCTCCTCGGTGCACAGGTCGAGCAGGTAGGGCAGCACGATGTCGTCCTGCAGCCGCAGCCCCAGGCAGTACGACGTCGCGCCGATCGCCGCGAGCTCCTCGGCCACCACCATCGGGTAGCGGAAGTCGGGTTCGCCGCCGCCACCGAACGCCTCCGGGACGGCGAGGCCGATGATGCCGTTGGCACCCGCGGCCTTCCACGCGG
>NZ_JBMCZA010000243.1:7199-7705 GCF_048654705.1 Nocardioides sp. CPCC 206348 | reverse complement strand
CCGATCGCCGCGAGCTCCTCGGCCACCACCATCGGGTACCGGAAGTCGGGCTCGCCGCCGCCACCGAACTCCTCAGGCACGGCGAGACCGATGATGCCGTTGGCACCCGCGGCCGTCCACGCGTTGCGCGGGACGAGGCGCTCCTCCTCCCACTCGAGGTGGAAGGGCTCGACCTCGCGACGGATGAACTCACGAACGGAGGCCCGGTAGGCCTCGTGGTCCTCGGTGTAGAAACCGCCGCGCGCGTTGAGCGAGACCGGCTTGCTCATCGAGGGGCCATCCTGATCGCGCCGTCGAGACGGATGGTCTCGCCGTTGAGCATCGGGTTCTCGACCACATGGGCGGCCAGGGCGCCGTACTCCTTGGGGTCGCCGAGACGCGAGGGGTGCGGGACCTGCTGGCCGAGGCTCTTGCGGGCGTCCTCGGGCAGCGAGGCGAGCAGCGGGGTGTCGAACAGGCCCGGCGCGATGGTGACGACGCGGATGCCGATGGTCGACAGGTCGCGC
>NZ_JBMCZA010000243.1:7107-7189 GCF_048654705.1 Nocardioides sp. CPCC 206348 | reverse complement strand
GCCCGGTAGGCCTCGTGGTCCTCGGTGTAGAAACCGCCACGCGCGTTGAGCGAGACCGGCTTGCTCATCGCGGAGCCATCCG
>NZ_JBMCZA010000243.1:6667-7097 GCF_048654705.1 Nocardioides sp. CPCC 206348 | reverse complement strand
CGAGGCTCTTGCGGGCCTCCTCGGGCAGCGAGGCGAGCAGCGGGGTGTCGAAGAGACCGGGCGCGATGGTGACGACGCGGATCCCGATGGTCGACAGGTCGCGGGCGATCGGGAGGGTCATGCCGACCACGCCACCCTTCGAGGCTGCGTACGCCGCCTGGCCGATCTGGCCGTCGAAGGCCGCCACCGAGGCGGTGTTGATGATGACCCCGCGCTCCTCACCCTGCAGCTCGAGGCCGGCGATGTGCGCGGCGGCGAGGCGGATGACGTTGAAGCTGCCGATCAGGTTGATCTCGATGATCCGCTGGAACTTGTCGTACGGGTAGGGGGTGTTGCCCTTGCCGACGGTCTTGATCGCATCGCCCGTGCCGGCGCAGTTCACGACGACGCGCAGCTCCCCGAGCTCGGAGGCGGCGGCGATCGCGGCCAA
>NZ_JBMCZA010000243.1:6299-6657 GCF_048654705.1 Nocardioides sp. CPCC 206348 | reverse complement strand
ATCAGGTTGATCTCGATGATCCGCTGGAACTTGTCGTAGGGGTAGGGGGTGTTGCCCTTGCCGACGGTCTTGATCGCGTCGCCCGTGCCGGCGCAGTTCACGACGACGCGCAGCTCACCGAGCTCGGAGGCAGCGGCGATCGCGGCCAGCACGTCGTCCTCGCTGCGCACGTCGCCGGGAACGAAACGGACGGCGTCGCCGAGCTCCTTCGCCGCGACCTCGCCCGGGCCGCCCGGGAGGTCGAGGATGACGGCCTTGCCGCCCTTGGCGAGCAGGGCCTCGACGGTGGCGCGGCCCAGGCCGGAGGCGCCGCCGGTGACGAGGGCGACGGTGTTGTTGATCTGCATTGTTCTCTCTT
>NZ_JBMCZA010000243.1:604-6289 GCF_048654705.1 Nocardioides sp. CPCC 206348 | reverse complement strand
TTGAGGTGCGAGCGCAGCGAGCCTCGAAACCCTCAGACTCGTTCGATGATGGTGGCGTTGGCCATGCCTCGGGCCTCGCACATGGTCTGGATGCCGTAGCGTCCGCCGGTGGCCTCGAGGTGGTTGACGAGCGTGGCGAGCAGGCGGGTGCCCGAGGAGCCGAGGGCGTGGCCCAGGGCGATCGCACCACCGCGGGGGTTGAGCTTCGCGGGGTCGGCACCCAGGTCGTGCGCCCAGGCGAGCGGGACGGACGCGAAGGCCTCGTTGACCTCGTAGGCGTCGATGTCGTCGATGCCCAGGCCTGCCTTGGCGAGCGCCTTCTGCGTCGCGGGGATCGGACCGGTCAGCATCATCAGCGGGTCCGAGCCGACGACGGCGTACGACACGAAGCGGGCCCGCGGGGTGAGGCCGAGCGAGCTTGCCATCTCCTCGCTCATGATCAGCGCGGCCGACGCGCCGTCGGTGAACGGCGAGGAGTTGCCGGGGTGGATCGCCCACTCGACGTCGGGGAAGCGGGCTGCGTACTCGTCGGTCCGGAAGGCCGGGTTGAGCCCACCGAGGCCCTCGGCCGTGGTGCTCGCCCGAACCGTCTCGTCGACCGTGTGAACGACGGCATTGCCCTCGGCATCGGTCACGGTGATCGGGACGATCTCCTTGTCGAAGAAGCCCGAGGCGATGGCCTGGGCGGCACGCCGGTGCGACTCGGCGGAGTACTCGTCGAGGGTTGCGCGGTCGAACTTCCAGTCACGGGCCACGAGCTCGGCGGACACACCCTGATTGACCAGCCCCTCGGGGTAGCGCGCGTGCAGCTCGGGGCCGAAGGTGTCCTTGCCCTGCGTGGTGCTGCCCATCGGCACGCGGCTCATCGACTCGACACCGGCGGCGATCACGATGTCGTAGGCGCCCGCGGCCACGCCCTGGGCAGCGAAGTGGACCGCCTGCTGGCTGGAGCCGCACGCCCGGTCGATGGTCGTCGCGGGGACGGACTCGGGGAAGCCGGCGCCGAGGACGGCGGTACGGCCGATGTTGAGCGCCTGCTCGCCGCCCTGCATCACGCAACCGGTGATCACGTCGTCCACGAGCACCGGGTCCAGGCCGTTGCGCTCGACGATCGACTTCAGGACGTGGACCAGCAGCGACGTCGGATGGGTGCCGGACAGGGCGCCACCCATCTTGCCCTTGCCGGACGCGAGACGGACGACGTCGACGATGACGGGAGTGGGCACCGCGCACCTCCAGGTTGTAGGTTCTGGTTAACCAGTCAGTCCTGACTGGTTAGTGCACTGTAGCCTGTCGCCGCCGCCCTGTCACCCACGAGGCCATCCACGAGGCCATCCACGAGAAGGACGAGGACCCCGATGCCCGGTACGTCGTCCACGGACCACCCGTCCGAGGAGAGGACGCCGCCGAAGCGCGCCCTCCAGAGCCGCACCGTCGACGTGCAGCGCCGGATCCTCGACGCGGCCGTCGACGTACTCCTCGAGGACGGGTACGGCGGCGCCACCACCCTGCGCATCCAGGAGCAGGCCGGCGTCACGCGCGGTCGACTGCTGCACCACTTCCCGTCCCGCGACGCCCTGCTGACCGCGGCAGCCCACCACCTGGCGAACGCCCGCGTCGGCGAGATGGCCGCCGACCAGACCTGGCCGACCGACGCCGGCGAGCGCATCGATGCCGCGATCGAGGCCATGGCGCTGACGTTCACCCAGGGCTACTTCTGGGCGGCCACCGAGCTGTGGATCGCAGCGCGCCACAACGACGAGCTCCGCGCAGCCCTGCTGCCCGGAGAGCGCGACCTCGCCCGGGTGATCCGACCCGGCCTCGACGCCTTCTTCGGCCCCGAGCTCAGCGCGCACCCGGCGTACGAGGACCTGCGCGAGATCCTCTTCACCAGCCTGCGCGGCATGGCGCTGACGACTGCGTTCGACCCGCGGGAGGAGCCGACCCGCCGTCACATCGCCAGGCTCAAGCAGCTGGCGCGCTCGGTCCTGCTGGACTGAGCAGCGCCACGAGCGTCTCGACGACAACACTCCGGGCGGGACGGGCGACCGGGCTGGTCGTGGACGTGCCGTTGAGAGCCCCTACGACGAGGTCACGCAGCACCCGGAGATCCACGTCGTCGCGCACGACCCCCTCGTCCCTTCCCCGGGAGAGGACGTCGAGCCAGACCTTCCCGAACCGGCGCTCGTGCTGGACGTGGTCGGCGCGCAGGTGCGGGGGAAGCGTCTCCACCATCCGGACCACCGCGGAGGCGCGGTCGTCGCTGGCGTGGAGGGCATCGAGGTGTCCGCGCAGTGCGGCGCGCAGTCGATCGACGGGCGTGGCGTCAGCAGGGACGGCGGCGACCGCGCCGGCCAGCGCCTCGCGTGCCGAGTCGACACCGTCCCGTAGCGCAGCGGCCACCAGGTCGTCCTTGGTCGCGAAGTGGAACGCCAGGCTCCCCACCTTGAGGTCGGCCGCGTCGGCGATCCGACGGAGGCTCGCGCCGCCGTACCCGTGCAGCGCGAACTCGTGCGCCGCCGCGGCCAGGATCCGCTGCCGGGTGCGCGCGGCCTTGCTCTCGGAAGCAGTCCCGGAAGTGGTCACTTCCGGAGTCTAGCGAATCTGACGCTCGTCCGATTACACTGAATCGTACAGTCGTCCGATTCCGAGGAGTTCCCCATGAGCGTCGCCCGCACCCAGGACCGCATGTCCCACGACGTGTGGCTGCCCGAGGAGACGCGCGGCGTCCGCACCCAGGTCCGCGAGGCCGTCGCCCGACACCTGGCCCCGGTGGCCCGCGAGATCGGTGAGCGCGAGGAGTCGCGGGACAGCTTCGCGTGGCCCGCCTTCCGCGGCCTGGCCTCCGAAGGCGTGTTCGCCCTCCCCTTCGAGGCCGAGTACGGCGCCGGCCTGGAGTTCCCGATGCTGGCGACCTGCACCGCCACCGAGGAGATCGCCTACGAGTCCTCCTCCATGGCCGGCGTGTACGACGGCCAGTGCATCCTCGTCCCCCAGACACTCACCTTCGCGACCCCCGAGGTCCGGGCCCAGCTGGTCCCTGACCTCGTGTCCGGCGAGACCGCATTCTCCTTCGCCACCACCGAACCGGCGACCAGCTCGGACCTGACGGCCGAACGTCTCGGAACGGTGGCCATCCAGGCGGATGGCGGGTGGATCGTGAACGGCCGCAAGCGCTGGATCACCAACAGCGTGGTCGCCGGCTGGGCGTCGATCCTCGTCCGCGACGGGCACGACGGAAACCGCGCCACCATGCTGCTCGTCGACCTCAACGCGCCGGGCGTCCGGATCGGAGAGCCCGACCTCAAGATGGGCCACCGCGGCCAGATCACCGCCGACATCGTGCTCGAGGACGTCTTCGTCCCCCACACCCACGTGCTCGGGGAACCCGGCCGAGGCATGGGAGTGGCGCTCTCGGCGCTCGTCCGTGGTCGCATCGGCATCGGCGCCGCCGGCGTCGGCGTCGCCCAGGCGGCGATGGACCTGGCCGTGCACCGACTGCAGACCCGCGAGGTCTTCGGTGCGCCGTTGGGCGCCATGCAGCACTGGCAGTTCACCCTCGCCCAGCGCGCCACCGAGATCGAGTGCGCCCGCAGCCTCTACCAGAAGGCGGCGTACCTCCTCGACACCGGCGACGCCACCGCCGAGCCCGAGGCCGCGATGGCCAAGGCCTTCGGCACCCGACTGGCGGTCGACATGGTGCGTGACGCCATCCAGGTCCACGGCGCCCTCGGCTTCGCCCGCAAGGTCTCCGAGTCCGGCGAATCGGTCCGCCTCGAGGAGATGTACCGCGACTCCAAGATCCTCGAGATCTTCGAAGGCGCCAACGAGCTGCAGCAATGGATCGTCGCGCGACGCCTGATCGGTCGCGACATCACCGGCTGAGCCGTCTGGTCACGCGCCGCCGAGGTGCGTGACCAGCTCGACCTGGAGCTCGCCGACCAGGAAGCCGAGCAACGCGCCGACACTGATCATCAGCCACTCGTCGTCCTTGAAGATCGGCCGCATGATGCCCTCGAACTGCTCGGTCGACAGCTGCGCCATCTTCTCCGCCAGCACGTTCTCGACGTCGAGCACCCGAGCGGCATAGTCCTCGACCTCGGGCATCTCGGGCAGCAGCGTCAGCACGCGTCGTACGACGGTGGCCTTCATCTGGTCGTAGCGCTCGGTGCCGATCCCGACGGCCACCAGCGACCTGGCCGGACCGAGGGACCTGGCCACGACGTCGTCGACCTCCCGCTGGACCATCACGAACAACCGATCAGCGCCGGGACCGGTCAACACCGACTCCAGCAGGGCGGCTGGCTGGAACAGGTCGGCGGCCATGATGCGTGCGTAGTCGCGGGTGATCTGGTCACGGCTGGCGTGCAGCACACCGTGCATCCGCTTGCCGAGGATCCGTCGCGGTTCACTCGGCCGGAACAGCAGGGTGAGCGCGATCCAGTCACTGAGGAAGCCGGTGACCAGGCCGAAGACCGGCATGATCCAGACGTTGTGCCAGTAGGCCCAGGCCACGGTCTGGACCAGGCCGATGGCGAAGCCGAAGACCAGTCCCGTCCGCCGCAGGAACAGCATCGAGCTGCCGGCGGTCTGGCGCATCATGTCGTTGAGGCGGTGCTTGTGCTGCACCAGCGTGGTGACGGTGAGGTAATGCAGGTCGATGAACTGGTCGACGTCGCCGCGGATCTCCGCAATCAGTCGATCCACGATGCCGGGCGCCTGTTGCTGGACCCGGGCGCGCACCAGACGACGGACGGGGTCGGGCAGGGCATCCCAGCCGCCGGGCGTGATCTGGTCGACGACCTCCCGTGCCACCTCGTCCACTGCACGCGCCAGTGGCACACGGAGCTCGTTCACCGCATCGGCGCCGTCGAACCGCGCCAGCAGGTCCTCGGCCCGCAACAGGTTCTCGGTGAGCAGGCGGATGGTGACGGCAGCGACCTTTCCGGCCCGTCGCGGCACCAGTCCCTGCCATCCGAACGGCCCGATGCCGACGAACTTCATCGGCCGGTAGAGCATCTCGATCGCAACGATCTTGGTGACGTACCCGATCAGCGCCGCGATCAACGGCATCGACGCGTAGATGTACCAGTACTCGGCGACGTCCGCGCGGATCTCGGGCCAGGTCTGCACCGCGGCAACCAGGTGCGCCCTCACACGGACTGCCCCACGGCCCGCGGCCCGACCTGCCGGGCAGCCCACAGCTCCCGGCCGAGGTCGGACAGCTCGATCCCACCCCTTCGGATGCGGGGCCCCAGCGGACCGCGAGCGGCTGCGCGGATCGCGTCCAGGACGTCGGGCTCGGCGAGGAGCACTTCGTACTCCTGACCGCGGTCCTCGCGCTCGGGCGTCGCCACCACCAGTCCGGTGTCGAGCAGTCGGGTCACATAGGTCGGCGTACGTCGGACCAGGGCGATGCCCGCCTGGCGCCCGATCAGCGAGGCGTTCCGCAGGCCCAGGTGTTCCTCGCCGTCACGGCGAGCTTCGACATGGACCAGCGGACTCCAGTCGCGAGCAGCCAGGGCCGCAATGATCCGGGCCTCGTCGGGGACCAGGCCTCGCACCAACGCGTCGAGCAGGGAGTCCTCCGCCTCCGCGCTCGACTGGCTCAGCGCCCGTTCGAGCAGTACGCCGAGCCGGCGGGCCGACGCACGAACCGGCGCGACGCTCCCCAGCTCCGCCGCG
>NZ_JBMCZA010000243.1:0-550 GCF_048654705.1 Nocardioides sp. CPCC 206348 | reverse complement strand
GTGGAGGCATCGACCAGCGGTCGCAGGTCATCGGCGGCGGCCATCGTTCACCTCGAAACGGCCTTCTCCAGCGCCTCGAGTGCACCGTCGAGGTGGATGAGCATCCGCTGCAGGTGCGGCAGCGCCTTGCGGTCTCCCACGATGCCGAAGGTCATCTGGTTGTCGTAACGCGTGAGGGTGATGTTCATGGCCTGGGCCTCGGAGATCATGGACACCGGGTAGATGTCGGTCATCTGCGCGCCGTTGTAGTAGAGCGGCTGGTTGGGTGCGGGCACGTTCGAGATGATCAGGTTGAACGGATGCCGGGGCAACGCCGTGATGCCGGTCAGCGAGGAGACGATCGCGCCGCCCATGATCAGCTTGCTGACGGCGAGGATCTCGGCCGCGGACATCTTTGCGAAGCGTTCCTTCGCCGCGCGGGTCTGTCCCCGGATCGAGTCGACGCGCGCCACCGGGTCGTCATGGTTGGTCCCGAGGTCGCAGAGCATCGCACCGAAGGCGTTGCCCTCCCCTTCCGGGATGCCGTCACCTTCACGGCGGACAGACACCG
>NZ_JBMCZA010000242.1:0-912 GCF_048654705.1 Nocardioides sp. CPCC 206348 | reverse complement strand
GTGCTGGACTGCTCGCAACCCCACGACTTCGAGGTCTACGGAGCCGTCGAGCTCAAGGGCGACGGTCCCTTCCCGGGCGAGAAGGCCATCATCAAGAAGACGGACCGTTGTCTCCGGCTCTTCAAGAAGTACGTCGGTCTGCCCTACCGGGAATCCAGGTACGAGGGCTACAGCTACTACCCCAGCGCCGACAGCTGGGTGCTCGCCGACCGGACGATCACCTGCATCCTCGCCAATCCGAAGCTCAAGCCGCTGAAGCGCAGCGCGAAGAACTCGAAGCGCTGAGGACCCTGTTCCGTGACTTCACCCGAGCGATCCGAGCGCCGCCAGGGCGTGGTGGCCGACTGGAACGACGAGCGCGGCTTCGGCTTCATCACGCCAGCGGAGGGCGGCTCGCGCGTCTTTGTCCACATCAGCGCGTTTCCTCGCGGGCGCCGTCCCGTCGTCGGCTGCGAGGTCAGCTACACGCCCATGCGCGACGAGCGGAACCGGGCGCGGGCCGCCGAGGTGCGGTACGTCGGCCGCGGGCCAGCGAACAGGTCGGGCCCCGGCAAGCTGCCGCTGGCCGTCGCCATCGCCATGATGTTCTTCGGCATCCTGGGGCTTCTCGTGGCCCTGGACCTGCTGTCCGTCGTGATCGTGGGTCTCTACGTGCTGCTGAGCGCCTTCGCCCTGCTCTCGTACTTCGTCGACAAGTCGGCGGCGCGCAACGGTCAGTGGCGGATCTCGGAAGCGAACCTTCACACCATCGCGCTACTGGGCGGCTGGCCCGGCGCCCTCATCGGCCAGCAGGCGTTTCGGCACAAGACCACCAAGCAGCCCTTCCAGACCATCTTCTGGGTGACCGTGCTCGTCAACTGCGCTGCGCTGGCGTGGTTCGTCAACGCCGCCCCGATCGCCTTGCCGTGACGC
>NZ_JBMCZA010000241.1:47880-51917 GCF_048654705.1 Nocardioides sp. CPCC 206348 | reverse complement strand
GGTGAGGACATCGTCGGCAGCAAGGCGTCCATGCGCGACAAGGGCGCCATGCCGGTGCGCCGCAAGAAGCAGATCGATCCGCTCGAGCTGAAGGCCGGCGACTACGTCGTCCACGAGCAGCACGGCGTCGGACGCTTCGTCGAGATGAAGCAGCGTGAGGTGCACGGGGCGGTCCGTGAGTACCTGCTGCTCGAGTACGGGCCCTCGAAGCGCGGCGGCCCGCCGGACCGGCTCTACGTCCCCGCCGACACCCTCGACCAGATCACCCGGTACGTCGGTGGCGAGCAGCCCAGCCTCGACCGGCTCGGTGGCGGCGACTGGACCAAGCGGAAGAACCGCGCACGCAAGGCGGTCCGCGAGATCGCCGCGGAGCTGATCAAGCTGTACGCCGCCCGGCAGGCCACCAAGGGCCACGCCTTCGGACCGGACACCCCGTGGCAGCGCGAGCTCGAGGACGCCTTCCCGTTCCACGAGACGCCGGACCAGCTGACCACCGTCGACGAGGTCAAGGGCGACATGGAGCGGACGGTGCCGATGGACCGGCTGGTCTGCGGCGACGTCGGCTACGGCAAGACCGAGATCGCCGTACGGGCTGCGTTCAAGGCGGTGCAGGACGGCAAGCAGGTCGCCGTCCTCGTGCCGACGACGCTGCTCGTCAGCCAGCACCTCGCGACGTTCAGCGAGCGGATGAGCGGCTTCCCGATCAACCTCAAGCCGTTGAGCCGGTTCCAGACCGACAAGGAAGCGGCGGCCGTGATGGCCGGCCTGACCGACGGCACCGTCGACGTCGTGGTCGGCACCCACCGCCTGTTCAACGCGGACATCCGGTTCAAGGACCTCGGCCTGATCATCGTCGACGAGGAGCAGCGCTTCGGTGTCGAGCACAAGGAAGCGATGAAGCGGCTGCGCACCTCGGTCGACGTGCTGTCGATGAGCGCGACGCCGATCCCGCGCACGCTCGAGATGGCGATCACCGGCATCCGCGAGATGTCGACGATCACCACGCCGCCCGAGGAACGCCACCCGGTGCTGACGTACGTCGGCGGCTACGAGGACCGCCAGGTCGTCGCCGCCGTTCGTCGCGAGCTGCTGCGCGACGGCCAGGTCTTCTACATCCACAACCGGGTGAACTCGATCGAGAAGGCTGCCGCCAAGCTGCGCGAGCTCATCCCCGATGCGCGGGTCGCCACCGCGCACGGCCAGATGGGCGAGCACCAGCTCGAGCAGGTGATGCTCGACTTCTGGGAGAAGCGCTTCGACGTCCTGGTCTGTACGACGATCGTCGAGTCGGGTCTCGACGTCTCCAACGCCAACACGATGATCATCGAGCGCGCCGACACGCTCGGCCTGAGCCAGCTCCACCAGCTGCGTGGCCGGGTGGGTCGCTCCCGGGAGCGTGCCTACGCGTACTTCCTCTACCCGACCGAGAAGCCGCTCACCGAGACCGCGCATGAGCGGCTCGCCACCCTGGCGCAGCACTCCGACCTCGGTGGCGGCATGGCGATCGCGATGAAGGACCTCGAGATCCGTGGTGCGGGCAACCTGCTCGGCGGCGAGCAGTCCGGCCACATCGCCGACGTCGGCTTCGACCTCTACGTCCGGCTGGTCGGCGAGGCGGTGCGCGACTTCCGCGACGACGGCGGCGCTCCCGAGGTGTTGGAGGAGGTGCGCATCGAGCTGCCGGTCGAGGCCCACCTGCCGCACGACTACATCCCCAGCGAGCGGTTGCGGCTGGAGATGTACAAGCGCCTGGCCGAGGTCCGCACCGACGCCGACGTGGACGAGATCATCGCCGAGCTCGACGACCGGTACGGCGAGCCGCCGGAGCAGGTCTCGGCGTTGCTGCTGGTGGCCCGGTTCCGCGCGCGGGTGCGCGCTGCCGGCATCCGCGAGATCTCGACGGTCGGCAAGAACGTGCGGTTCGCGCCCGTCGTGCTCCCGGAGTCACGGACGATCAGGCTGAACCGGATGTTCCCGAAGTCGATCGTCAAGAGCCAGCTGGAGACGATCCTCGTGCCACGCCCCGGCACTCCCGGGCAGACGGGGCGCCCGCTCGAGGGGATCGCCCTGCTTGAATGGGCTCGACTGGTCATCGACTCGGTCATCGATCCCAAGGAGTAAGCGTGCGTCCTCCCAGCCCAGTGACCTTCCGGACGGCTGCTGCCCTCGCGGCGGTGGCGTTGATGGCGGCCGGCTGTGGCCTGACCGACGACGGTGCCCGGCCGGGCGTGGCCGCCGAGGTGGATGGCCAGACCCTCGAGCTGAGCCAGGTCGACCAGGCCGTCGAGGACTACTGCGACCTGCTCGCCAGCAACGAGCAGTTCTCCGCCGTCCCGACGGCGCTGGTGCGCGGTCAGTTCGCCCAGGGCTGGACGCGCGCGGTCGCCATCGACTCGCTCGCCACGGAGATGGGCCTGTCGCTGCCGCCCGAGGCGATCGACCGCTCGACGGTCGAAGGACTGTGGATGGAGCTGGGCGAGGTCGACGACGACAACTACGACTCGTTCGAATGGCTGACCTGGGTGCAGCTGCGGTTGTCGACGACCGCCGAGAAGGTCGGAGCCGCGACCGTGCTCAAGGAGACGGGCCAGTCCGTGTCCGGCGAGCAGGCCATCAACGTCGGCGTCTCGATCGCCGACGACTGGCTGGCGGAGCACGAGCCGGAGCTGAACCCCGTGTTCGGCGAGTACAACCCCGAGACCGGCTACTTCGACGGCGACGCGCTCTCGATCCCGGTCAGCCAGGAAGCCGGCTCGGTGGTCGACACCAGCAAGCTGACGGCCGAACAGGTCAACGCGCTTCCGGCCGACCAGCGCTGCGGACCTGAAACGCCGCCGGCGCCCGCGGTGCCGGGAGCCTGACCGTGTCGGCCGGCCCGGACTCCTCCTCGGCCGTTGCCGAGTTCGTGGCCGTGATGCGCCGGTTGCGGGCCGAATGCCCGTGGAAGCAGGAGCAGACCCACCGCTCGCTGGTCCGCTACCTCCTCGAGGAGACCTACGAGACCGTCGACGCGATCGACGCCGGTGAGGTGTCGGGGGACTGGTCGCACCTGGCCGAGGAGCTCGGCGACGTGCTGCTGCAGGTGGTCTTCCATGCCGTGATCGCGGAGGAGCGTGGCGACTTCGACCTGGCCGATGTCGCCGAGGGCATCACCGCCAAGATGCGGCGGCGCAACCCGCACGTGTTCGCTCCGAGGGCGGACGACCAGGCCCTGGACGCTGAGGCAGTCAATGAGCTGTGGCAGCAGGTCAAGGCCACCGAGCGTGCGAAGGCCGCCGTGGCCGAGGGGCTGCCGTCCGCCCTCCCTGCGTTGTTGTACGCCGACAAGGTGCTCGAGCGGCTGGCCCGCGAGGGTGAACCGGCCGATGTCGATCCGGCCGCCGAGGACATCGGAGAACGCCTGCTGGCGCTGGTGGCCGAGTCGCGTGCCGCGGGTGTCGATCCCGAGCAGGCGCTGCGGGACGTCGTACGCAAGCGGTTGTAGGTGCTCCTCAGCGGAGCCCCGTGGCCGCCCACGCGCTGGCCCGGACGGTGAACGGGCCCTCGCCGAGCTCCGCGCGGAGCATCTCCACCAGCAGCGCCCGCCCGTCATGGTCCAGGTTCGCGACGTGCTGGCCCGCCGGTCCGACGCCGAGGGTGAAGGGCTCCCACCACTCGTCGAACGTCGCGAACGAGACCTCGACGTCCAGTGACGTCTCGACGACCTCGTGGAGTGAGGCGCCGTCGAGCAGGGCGGCGAGCTGTCCCGACGCAGTGCCGGGCAGGGCGCCCTCGTCAGCCGTCGTCGGGTCGGCGCGCTTCGCGACCTCCCAGAACGACGTCAGGGGACCGGTGCCGCCGGCGTGGTCCCAGACGCAGGCGCTGACCCGGCCGCCGGGTCGGGTGACCCGTGCCATCTCCGCTATCCCGGCCGCGGGGTCACGCATGAAGTGGACGACCAGCTGGGCGAGGACCGCGTCGAAGGTGGCGTCGGCGAAGGGCAACGCCTCGGCCTTCGCCAGCCGGACGTCGGCCCCGACGACGGTTGCCGCGGTCGC
>NZ_JBMCZA010000241.1:47308-47831 GCF_048654705.1 Nocardioides sp. CPCC 206348 | reverse complement strand
GTGGTGAGCATGCCCGGCCCGCACCCGACGTCCAGGACGCTTCCGGTGGGGGCGACACCTGCCAGGCCCAGGTCGGCGAAGGGTGGGCCCAGCGGGCTGGAGAACCTGCCCATGAACCGGGCGTAGGCGGTGGCGGAGACCGCGAAGAGGGCCATCCGTCGATGATCGGACGATCGGCGGTGGGTGTCCACCGGTCATGCCCTGCGCAGGTTGATTGATATCAATCAACCTGGCGGGATGGGTCCGATAGCGTCCGCCCGTGGGCAACGGATGGTTGGTCGGGCGAGGGATCGCCGACGTGACGGGCGAGCCGTGGGGCGTCGCGATGATGGGCTACGGAATGCCCGACCAGCGCAGCAACGGGATCCTCTCGCGGCAGTACGCCCGCGCGTTCGTGCTCGATGACGGCACCCGGCGGGTGGCCTTCGTCGTCGCCGACATCGGCATGTTCTTCCAGGCGGGCGTCGCTGCCGTCCACGAGCGACTGCGCGAGCGGTTCGGCGACACCTACGGCCCGGGCAAC
>NZ_JBMCZA010000241.1:46806-47298 GCF_048654705.1 Nocardioides sp. CPCC 206348 | reverse complement strand
GGCTACGGAATGCCCGACCAGCGCAGCAACGGGATCCTGTCGCGGCAGTACGCCCGCGCCTTCGTGCTCGATGACGGCACCCGGCGGGTGGCCTTCGTGGTCGCCGACATCGGGATGTTCTTCCAGGCCGGGGTCGCTGCCGTCCATGAGCGACTGCGCGAGCGGTTCGGAGACACCTACGGCCCGGGCAATGTCGTCCTCACCGCCACGCACACGCACTGCGGACCCGGCGGCCACGGGCACGACCTGCTCTACAACATCACCACCGTCGGCCACCACGGCCGCACCTTCCAGCGCCTGGTGGACGGCGTCGTGGAGGCGATCGAGCGTGCGGACGCCGACGTCGCACCCACGACCGCCGTCCTGACCCGCGGCACACTCACCGACGCGAGCGCCAACCGTGCCCAGGCTGCGTTCGACCGCGACCCGGTCGACGAGCGAGCGCTGTTCCCCGACGGGATCGACCCGGCCACCACGTTGCTGCGCTTCGAA
>NZ_JBMCZA010000241.1:46634-46796 GCF_048654705.1 Nocardioides sp. CPCC 206348 | reverse complement strand
GACGGCGTCGTGGAGGCGATCGAGCGTGCGGACGCCGATGTCGCACCCACGACCGCGGTCCTGACCCGCGGCACGCTGACCGACGCGAGCGCCAACCGTGCCCGGGCTGCCTTCGACCGCGACCCGGCCGACGAGCGGGCCCTGTTCCCCGACGGGATCGAT
>NZ_JBMCZA010000241.1:39952-46580 GCF_048654705.1 Nocardioides sp. CPCC 206348 | reverse complement strand
TCGATGACCAACCGCAACTGCCTGATCAGCGCCGACAACAAGGGGTGGGCGGCGTATGCGTGGGAGCAGTCCGGCGCGGATCCGCAGGGTGTCGCGCCCGAGCTGGTCACTGCGTTCGCGCAGACCAACGCCGGTGACCTCTCCCCGAACCTCGACCTGCTCCCGGGCAAGGGACCGACCGACGACGAGCGCGAGAACACCGCGATCATCGGCGGTCGGCAGCTGGCGGCTGCCCAGGCGCTCGCGGCGGTCGATGGTGAGGAACTCGCGCCGTCCATCGACGTGCGCCACCGGTACCTCCGGTTGGCCGGGGTGCCGACCTCGACGGGCCGCACCGGCCGCGCGATCCTCGGCGCCAGCTTCGCCGCCGGCAAGCTCACGGACGGTCCGGGATCGCCGCTGTTCGACGAGGGCAAGCGGAACCCGGTGCCCGAGCGGATCACCAGCTGGGTCTACCGGCTCCGACCGGAGGTGGCGCACGCACAGGCGCCGAAGGATCTCTTCCTCCCCATCGGCCAGCTGCGCTGGGCACAGGAGACCTACCTCCTCCAGCTGATGCACTGGGGCCAGCTGTACCTGGTCTGCCTGCCGATGGAGGTGACCGTGGTGGCGGGGCTCCGGATCCGTCGTGCCGTGGCCGCCGAGCTCGGCGTCGACGTCGATGCGGTGCTGCTGCAGGGCTATGCCAACGGCTACGGGCACTACGTCACCACTCCCGAGGAGTACGACGAGCAGCTGTACGAGGGCGGTGCAACCGTCTTCGGCCGCCACGAGCTCGAGGCGTTGCGAGAGGCCTTCGTCGACCTGGCCCGTGCCCTGCGCGATGGTGTCGCCGTCGATCCGGGCACCCCGCCCCGACCACACAGGTTGCGGCTGGCCAGCCCCGTCGGGTCACCGCGCATCGCGCGCCCGGGTCCGGTGGCGGTGCGGTCAGCGCCGACGACCGCGCGCAGTGGCGAGACCATCACGGCGTCGTACGACGCGGACCACCCGAACGCCGTGCTGCGGCCGACGTACCTGAGGGTGGAACGCCAGACAGCGAGCGGCTGGGAGCAGGTGGCCGACGACGCGTCGACCACGACCATGATCACCTGGCACCGCGACCGGCGGCTGCGCTTCCGTGCGGACATCACCTGGGTTGCTGGGGAGCCGGGTGCCTACCGGATCACCTACGTCGGCCGCACCGAGGCGACGACCCCGCCGATCACCGTGTCCTGACGGTCATTCGGGCAGTTCGTCGCGGAGCAGGGTGACCCGCTCCATCTCCTCGCCGCCGTCGCAGGTGAACAGCCCGACGGTGACCTGGCCGCCGTTCTCGGCGAGCACGTCCCAGTGACCGCCGGAGGCGATCCAGCGGTCGAGGGCATCGCGCGCCTCGGTCACGGACCCGTCCGCACCGTGACGCAGCATCGCTCCGGATCCGGTTCGAGGTGCGCCACGGCCCCCGCACAGCCCAGGCCGTCCGCAACACCCTGGACGAACGACTGGTTCAGCCCGCACACGACTTCGGTGTGCTTCTGGGCGAGCGCATCGAACGGACAGTTCGCGAGTACGACGGCCGCCGGCTCGAGCGTCGGCTCGTACCCCTGGGTCGCCAGCACCTCGGCAAGGTCCCCGAGGGCGGGAGAGCTCGGCATGCCCACAGCCTGGCCGGCCACGGCCCGTCCCTCGTCCTGGGCGCACGCGGTCAATGCGGTGTCGAGGTCCTCGCCCCCCGCCGCGCGTCCGACCGCGGCCGCGAGGATGTCGCCGACCAGGTCGTAGCGTCGCGGCGGCAGCGACACTGAGAACTCCTGTCGGGAGCGACGGTAGAGCTTGCTCGGCCGACCGGCACCCGGGCCGGACCGGCCGGTGAGCCGGCGGAACTCGACCTCGAGCAAGCCTTCGGTCGCGAGTCGATCGAGGTGGAAGCTCACCGTGTGCTTGGCCAGCCCGACGGCGTCGGCCGCCTCGTCGCGCCCGACCGCGTCCGACTGCCCGGCGACGTACTCGTAGAGGGCGCGTCGGGTGTCGTCGGCGAGCGCGCCGATCGCGGTTGCACCGGAGGTGAGGTCCACGTGCGCAGTCTAAAACAGAAATGACTTGACACAAGAGCATGGAGGGAGTCTAAATGGGAAAACAATCTACTTTAGAAGGAGTGACGCCATGACCACCACCCACGACTCAACCCACCCCACGGCCACGCGACCCGCGTTGGTCGGTGCCGAAGGGGCGTTCCTGCTGCTGCGTTCGGTCTTCACGATCGCGCCGATCGCGTTCGGCCTCGACAAGTTCGCCGAGGTCCTCACCGAGTGGGACCAGTACCTTGCGCCCTGGGTCAACGACCTCGTGCCCGGCTCCGCCCATCAGGCGATGCTCGCCGTCGGCGTCATCGAGATCGTCGCCGGCGTCGTCGTCGCCGTGGCACCGAAGTTCGGTGGACCCCTCGTCGCGGTCTGGCTCGCCGGGATCATCCTCAACCTGGTCACGATGGGCGAGTTCTACGACGTCGCACTCCGTGACTTCGGCCTGCTCGCCGGTGCTGCTGCCCTCACGCTGCTGGCCTGGGGTCGTTCGCGCGACTGAACGCTCCTGGATGATGCCTAGGGCCGGGGCCAACTCGCATAGAGCGAGCAGATCGCCGAGCTGTCGGCCGGGTAGGTGTGCGGCGGCTCGGCGGTTCGGGGCGGTATCGGGTTCATGATGGCCAGCGGCGCCGGCCCGAAGTGGCCCAGGCCCAGCGAGTGGCCCATCTCGTGCAGGGCGATCGTCTCGACGTCGAACTCCGGACCCTCGAGGGGAGGGTCGATGGCCCAGGGCCGCGTGGGGAACGGGCCGTCGGGGTCGCCGAGCGCATCGTTGAAGTAGACCTCGTTGAGGGCCGTGTCGAGGTACCGGTCGCCGTTGACGTCGGTCGGCGTGAGGGTCACCGGGTCGAAGAAGATGTAGGTCTCCGAGAACGCAAGGATCCGGCCCTCGGCGCTCGGCGCCCAGGTGATGAACAGCTCGATCGGGTACCAGCCGGCGAAGGTGATGTCGGCCAGGAACGGATTGCCCTCCTCGTACTCGAGAGGAAGGATCTCGCTGTCGATGACGTCCGGATCGGCGCCGGTGTCCACCCGCTTCACCAGGGGCGCTTCGGCGAGGCAGTCCTCCGCCGCCCACGTCCGTGCCACCCGGTCGATGGCCGCCTCGGTCTGGGCGTTGGTCAGGCCGCTCGAGGTGGCACCGTCGCTCTGGTCGACGAGATAGGTGAGACGGTTGCCGTCCGCCTGCCGTCGTACGTCGCCGGGGACCCACCGTTGGCCGTAGTACCGCTTGAACCGGTTGCTGACGCGGAACAGGCCGTTCCCGAGCAGGAACGCCTCCGCCGAGTGCAGCCGGATCGACGCACCCCGCGCTTCGAGCCCCTCATTCACCGAAGCGATGTGTGCGTCGATCGCGGCTGCCAGCTCGGCGTCCGCAGACGGAGGCTTGGCACGGCCGGAGTCGCCGGCCACGGACGGTGGCGCCGCGAGGGCGGCACCGAGGACGAGTGCAGCGGCCACCATGGACCCTGCGCGGCGGCGATGTGAAGGTGCCATGTCGGACCCCTCGGCGCTGGACGGGTTTCCCGCGTTGCGCCGAGCTCGCAACCCATCGATCGTATGCCTGCTCGGTGGGGAGTGGAAGGCCAGCGCGAGGCCCGTTCTCCACAGGGCGGGATGGACGGCCCTACCCACCGGGCAGCGGCGTGCCTTACCGTTCAGCCAGCCACGCCATCTCATCTCGGGGAGCCGCCATGGCCCTGCTTCAGCCACCGGTCGTGTCGGCACCTGCGTCCGACGACGTGGTCGCACGCCTCGACGAGGAGCTGCGTGCCGTCGTGCGACGCGACGGGATCGATCCGCAGCGCGAGATCGCCGCCGTACGACGCCACGCCACCGACCTCGTGCGCGTCCATGACGAGCGCAGCCTCACGGGCGTCGTGGCGCCGGTGGCGCATCCCGAGGCACTCGTCGCGGAGCTGGTGGCGCGGGTCGCCGGCTTCGGGCCGCTGCAGCCACTCCTCGACGACCCGACCGTCGAGGAGGTCTGGATCAACAGCCCGGACCGGGTCTTCGTCGCGCGCCACGGACGACACGAGCTGACCAACCTCGTCCTCACCGAGGCGCAGGTGACCGAGCTGGTCGAGCGGATGCTGAAGTCGACCGGGCGCCGGATCGACCTCAGCCGCCCGTTCGTCGACGCGATGCTGCCCGCCGGGCACCGACTGCACGTCGTCCTCCAGGGAATCTCGCGCGGCTTCTCTGCTGTCAACATCCGCAAGTTCGTGGTGCGGGCCAGCCGTCTCTCCGACCTCGTCGAGCTCGGCACCCTGACGCCCGCGTCGGCGCAGTTCCTCGAGGCGTCCGTCCGGGCGGGGCTGAACATCCTCGTCGTCGGCGGGACGCAGGCCGGCAAGACCACGATGCTCAACTGCCTGGCCGCAGCGATCCCCGGCGGGGAGCGGGTGATCTCGGCCGAGGAGGTGTTCGAGATCCGCTTCCCGCATCCCGACTGGGTGGCGATGCAGACCCGCCAGGAGGGCCTCGAGGGCACGGGCGAGATCCGGTTGCGTGAGCTCGTCAAGGAGTCCCTCCGGATGCGGCCCAGTCGGCTGATCGTGGGCGAGGTGCGGGCCGAGGAGTGCCTCGACCTGCTGCTCGCGCTCAACGCGGGGTTGCCCGGGATGTGCACCCTGCACGCCAACAGCGCGCGCGAGGCACTGACCAAGGCATGCACGCTGCCGCTGCTGGCCGGAGAGAACATCTCGGCACGCTTCGTCGTACCGACGGTGGCAGCATCCATCGACCTCGTCGTGCACCTCGCGCTCGACCCGCGCGGCGCTCGTCAGGTGCGGGAGATCGTCGCCGTACCGGGGCGGATGGAGGGCGACGTCATCGAGACGGAGTCGGTCTTCGAGTGGCGCGATGGCCAGCTGCGGCGCGGGATCGGGCTGCCGCCACGACTCGACCAGTTCGAACGTGTCGGCATCGACATCGCCAGGCTCCTCCACGAGGCCGGGTGATCCGGGGTGGGTGCGCTGGTCGGGTTCGGCTTCGGGCTCGGATGCCTGCTGGTCTGGGCTGCCTTCCGGCCCCGGGAGACTCGTCCCGCGCCGGCCGGTGGATCGAGCCGGATCGAGCAACGGCTCGCGGAGGCCGGCCTGCGTGAAGTCGCACCGCGCTCACTGATCGCGCTGTGCCTGGGCTCCGCCGTCGTGGGTGCCGTCGTCGTCCTCGTGATCACGCGAACGGGACCGATCGCCGTGGTCTTCGGTGCGCTCGCGGGCTACCTGCCGATGGCGATCGTCGCGGGCCGCGCCCGGCGACGCCAGCGTGAGTTCGCCGAGGTCTGGCCCGAGGCCGTGGACGACCTGGCTTCCGCCGTACGGGCAGGGATGTCGTTGCCCGATGCGGTGGCCGCGCTCGCCGTCCGCGGGCCGGAGCCGTTGCGTGCGGCCTTCCACGCGTTTGCCCTGGACTACCAGGTGTCCGGCCGGTTCGGTGACTGCCTCGACCGCCTCAAGGAGCGGTTGGCGGACCCGGTCGGCGATCGCGTCGTCGAAGGGTTGCGCATCGCCCGCGAGGTCGGCGGCGGTGAGCTCGGGCGACTGTTGCGCAGCCTGTCCGGGTTCCTCCGCGACGACCTGCGCACCCGTTCCGAGCTCGAGGCCCGCCAGGCGTGGGCCGTCAACGGTGCGCGGGTCGCGGTCGCGGCACCGTGGGTGGTGCTGCTGGTGATGTCCACCCAGCGCACCGTGATCGAGCGCTACCAGTCCGCAGCCGGCGCCGTCGTCCTCGCGGTGGGGGCGTGCCTGTGCGTGATCGCGTACCGGCTGATGATGCGGATGGGTCGCCTCCCCACCGAACGGCGGATCCTTCAATGAGCGCGGCGGCGGTGTGGGGCGGTCTCCTCGGCCTCGGTACGACGACTGGCCTGGCCCTCGTGGTGGGCCGGGTCGTTGCCATGCGGCGGCCGCGGCTGGAGAGCCGGGTGCTGCCCTACGTGCGGGACCTGGCGTCGGCCGACCGACCGGTCGCACCGGTCGAGCCGAGCAACGCCGTGGCCGCGGTCTTCGGCCCGTTGCTGCGCCGGGCGGCCGAGACGATCGAACGCGTCGTCGGCGGGACGCCCTCCGTCCGCCGACGCTTGTCGCGCGCCGGGCTGGACCTCAGCGTGCACGACTTCCGGGTCCAGCAGGTGCTGTGGGGGCTGGCCGGCTTCGGCATCGCGGCCGTGTACGGCGTCCTGCGCACCTGGACGCGTCCGACGAACCCCCTGCCGCTGCTGTTGTTGTGCATCGGCGCCTTCGTCATCGGCGTGCTCCTGCGCGACAACCGGTTGAGCTCCCAGGTCAAGCAGAGGGAAGCCGCGATGGTCGCGGAGTTCCCCACGATCGCCGAGCTGCTCGCCCTCGCCGTGGCTGCCGGTGAAGGACCCGTGGCTGCGCTCGCTCGCGTTGTACGACGAAGTGGTGGTGAGCTCTCGCGAGAGCTCGGCGACGTGCTGGCCCACATCCGCACCGGCGAGCCGGTCGCCGACGCCTTCGATCGCCTCGCCGGGACGACCGGCGTGAGTGTCGTGGCGCGGTTCGCGCACGGCATCGCGGTGGCGGTCGAGCGCG
>NZ_JBMCZA010000241.1:34302-39942 GCF_048654705.1 Nocardioides sp. CPCC 206348 | reverse complement strand
CACCTCGCTCATGGCGCGTTGGGCACCAGCCGAAGCTGCGCCTGCGCCCGCTCCTCCGCGCGCTCCTGTGCTCGTCGCATCCCGCGCCGGCTGCGGCGGATGACGGTGTCGAGTGATCGGTACTCGTCCGGGCCGGTGAGGACGTCGTGGATGACGTCGCGGACGATGCGCCAGGGGATGCCGTCGTACGCGAGCCGTTCGACTCGGTCCTGCCAGCGGGTCGGGTAGTTGTCACTGAGTGAATAGGGCTGCCCCGTCGCGGGGTTGGGGTACTTGGCCCACTCCTGTCGGAACCGGGTGTAGTTCATGTCGTAGTTGCCGTGGCGCCGGTACTCCGCGAGCGTGTGTTCCCACGCCTCTGTGAGCTCGTGTTGCCGTTGCTGTCGACCAGCCTCACGCCGCGCCGCGTCGACATGGGCTCGCAGCTCGTCGAGTCGGTCGGCGTCGACGAGCTGCTCAGCGAACCCGGCCACGATCGCGGCTGAGCGGCTGCCGGTCGCGAGGGTGTCGGCCAGGACAGCCAGGACGGCGCCGAGCTCTGCCGCGTCACTGGTGCCGGACGGGAGCTGGAGCGTTACGAGACGCGGCGAATTGCCGGGACCTACGCTGGTGGTTGCTGGCTCCACGTGGTGGGTCGTTTCGGCGGCCTCGCGGTCCCCGACTTCTCCCAGGTCGGGGACCGTGCCGCGTTCCGGTGTCACGACGAAGCCCCGAGGATGACGCGGAGCCGGTCGCGCTGCTCCGGTGTCAGTGGCGGCGGAGCAGCGAGGAGGTCGCGCACAGCTTGCGCGGTCGCCTCGGTGGCGATCTCGCGCGCAGTCTGCTTGCGCCGCTTCTCGCCAGAGCGGCGGCCAGCTTCGGCTGCGCTGGTCTCGTTGAACTGGTGCTCGACAGGAGGAGTCGGCATCGGGTGGTCCGTTCCGTCATGTCCGTTTCGGACGTGACAGGTACGGACGGCTCACGCGGCGGCATCCGGGCCCTTGCTCGGCCGGCGCGCACGATGTGCGGGTGGCCGAGGGCCCGGGCCAGTCCTCGCGGAACGGCCCAAGGTTTCTACTTGCCGAGCACCTTACCCGTTGAGGACACCCGAACGGGATACCCGTAGCCGCGTTTCGGTAGGTCCTTGCGGATCTGTTCGAGCGCCGTGTTCATCTCGGTCTCGTCGATCAGCACGATCCTGTCGAGGCCGGCGGAGTGCCGGGGACAGGGATAGGCGTGGACCATGTCGTCCCCGACGGGGGCCGCGTCCCACCCGGGTGTCATCTGAATATGGAAGCCGCCGCGGTGTACCCCGACCACCAGCCAGTCCGCGACCTTCGTACCGCACCTATCGCAGACGACGCGCACGCTGAACAGACTCACGATCGCCACTCGATCCGCACCTGGTCGGGACTCCAGCGGATGCCCTTCCCCGCCGGCATGATCGTCACGGTGCACAGCGTGCGGATGACGTCCCGGCGCTTCGATAGTGGCAACTCGTCGAGGGTCCGACGAACGTCGCCGGCGCCGATCAGGGGCGTCAGTGGGCTGTCCCCGATCGCAGCGGAGATCTCGCGCTCAAGCTCGCTGATCTGTGCCGTCAGGCGTTGCGCCTGCTCGCGGACTGCATCCGCGGAGAGCAGTCCATCCGCGAGCATCGCCGCAAGCCCGTCTCGGCGGCCGCGGAGTTCGTCGGCCGCGCTGCGGAGCTTGTCGACGTCGACGTCAGGACTCAGCAAGGATGCCGCGTCCGGCAGTGCGAGCCGGCCCGCGACGACCTCCAGGACGAAGGCGTCGACCTTGTCCCGCCGACGGGTGAGGTAGCACGTCGTGCACCGGTAGACCGGAGCCCTTTCGGCCCCGCCCGTCGTCGCGAACATCGGACCTTCGGCGGCGTCTCCGCACCGCCCGCAGCGCACGATCCCGGAGAGCAGATACTTGGTCGCTGTCGACGGGGCAAAGCGTCGCCGTGGATCGCGCAGCTTCGCCGTCAGGCGGTCGTACGTCGCGGGGTCGAGGACCGCCGGGCCCGCCGTCCCCATGTCCTCCCCGCAATACACGACCCGGCCAGCCACGCGCGGATTCAGCACGACCTGCTTGAGCGTCTTGACGCTCCACGTGCTCCCGAGCGTCGTACGCACGCCGCGAGCGTTCCAGTCTCGGGCGACAGCGGCGATGGTCTCGCCAGACAGGAGCTGCTCGACAGCCTTCCGGATCTCGGCCGCCTCGCTCTCGACGATCGTGACGCTGTGACCATCGCGGTCGAACCCGAACGGACGGCGGGTCCAGAGCGAGACGCCGCGGCGTGCTCGGTCACGATTCGCAGCGACCTGGCGCGCGCCCTTCTGCTCGACCTCGTACCGTGCAGCGCTCCCGAGCATCCCGGCCAACATGCGGCCGGCGGGAGTACTCAGGTCGAGGTCGGCAGCCTTCACGGACGCAATCCGTAGCGCTCGCCGTTCTGCGACCTCGAGGAGGTCCGCCAGGTCGCGGAGCCGCCGGTACAGCCGGTCTGTCGACCAGCACACCAGCACGTCGTACCGGCCCGCGTCGAGGTCCTGAAGGAGTCGCGTCCATCCCGGGCGCGGGCCCTTCGTTGCCGACGCGTCGTTGTCTCGGTAGACCTCGGTGACGGTCCAACCGTGGCTCTCAGCGAGCTCGTTGCACTCGCGCAGTTGGCGGTCGACCGCGGCTCCTTCACCGGTCCGGTCGAGGGACTGCCGTACGTAGATTGCGGTTCTCACGTAAGAAACAGTAACAGTTGACAACTGGTGTGCCGGTCGTGTTCCTCGTGCTGCCGGTGACCGTCCTGTTCGCGTTCTGGCCCGGCTTCATCGGCCTGTCCCTGACCTATTGATCACCCTGATCCACGCTGCACTCTCGGAAGGAACCACCGTGCACACCTCCATCCTGCTCAGCCTCCTGCGCCGCCGCTGGCACCAGCGCGACGAACGCGGCGACGTACCCGGCTGGGTCCTCGTCACGGTGATGACGATCTCGATCGGCGTCGCGCTGTGGAGCCTGGCCCAGCCGCAGCTGGTGGGCATCCTCCAGTCGGCGCTCAACTCCGTGAAGTGAGCACGCCCAGGCGGCGGTGCCGGGACCAGCGAGGCTCGGCGCTGGTCGACTTCACCCTCGTCACGGTGGTCCTGTTGCCGATCGTGGTCGGGTTGATCCAGGTCGCCCTGGTGCTGCACGTCCGGGCGACGCTCGGGGCCGCGGCGTCCGAAGGTGCCCGGCTGGCGGCCACGGCCGACCGTGGCCCGGGCGACGGCGTCGAGCTGACCCGCGCCCAGATCGACGACGCACTCGCCGGTTCCTTCGCCAAGGACGTCGAGGTGCGCCAGGTGTTGGTCGACGGTGCACCGGGCGTCGAGATCACGGTCCACGCGAAGGTCCCGGCGCTCGGCCTCGGCGGCCCGGCGGTGGAGTTCTCGGTGTCCGGCCGCGCGGTCGAGGAGAGCCCGCGATGAGGCGGCGTTGGGCCAGCTGTTGGGACAGGTGTCGGGCCAGCAGGCGGCTCGACCAGCGGGGGAGCGGTCTGGTCGAGATGGTGTGGATGAGCATCATCCTGCTGCTCCCGCTGCTCTGGATCGTGCTGTCGGTGTTCGAGGTCCAGCGCGGATCCTTCGGCGTGAGCGGTGCGGCCCGGGCCGCCGCACGTGCCTACGCGTTGGCACCCAATGACGTCGCTGGCGAGAAGCGGGCGGCCGCGGTCGCGCGGCAGGCCCTGGCCGACCAGGGTCTGCATGACGTCCCGGTCAGCGTGTCGGTGACCTGTTCGCCGTACCCGAGGAACTGCCACAGCGGCACCTCGGTGATCACCGTGCGGATCGAGTCCGCGGTGACCCTGCCGCTGCTGCCCGACGTCCTCGGCAGCGGCGCACCGACCTTCCGGCTGAGCGCGGACCACACCGTGCCGATCGGGCAGTACCAGGAGATCCAGGAGCAGGGCCGTTGACCCGTACCCGTGACCAGCGCGGCAGCTCGACCCCGCTGATCCTCGCCTTCACCGCGATCATCCTGTTGCTGGTGGCGGTCGTGGTGGACGCGAGCGCCGCCTACCTCGCCCGCCAGCGCCTCGACGCCCTCGCTGACGGCGCCGCTCTGCAGGGCGCCGACCAGGGAGCCCAGGGCTCCGATGCGTACGACGACGGGCTGGCCGCCGGCGACCTGACCATCGCTCGCCGGGAAGCCGAGCAGGCGGTGCGGGCGTACCTGCGCGACGTCGGTGCCGCCGCCGACCACCCCGGCATCCGTGCGGTGGTACGGATCCAGGACGACCGCATCGTCGTCGAGCTCGAGGCGCCGATCGACCTGCCGCTGAGCCTCCCCGGCGGACCGGAGAACCCGACGATCCGGTCCACCGGCTCCGCGGTCGTCGATCCGGAGGAGTGAGACCTGCTGGACCCTGCTGGGTCAGTTGCCCCGTGGTCGTACGAGGCCACTCCAACCGTGATGAACAAGTTCTACTTCGTTCGAGAGGTGGCATTTACCCGGCTTGCCCGGAGGGGTCGTAGCCTTGCCTGTTGTGGCAGGCACCGATTACGACTCCGAGATCAAGCAGCTGACGGCGACGATGCGCACCATCGAGCAGGTCCTGGACCTGGACCAGATGCAGCGCGACATCGCCGACCTCGGTGAGCAGGTGGCAGCGCCGGACCTGTGGGACGACCAGGCCAACGCCACCCGCGTCACCGGCAAGCTCTCGGGCCTGCAGGGACAGGTCGACCGGTTCCGTGCGCTCCACGACCGGATCGACGACCTCGCCGTGCTCGCCGAGCTCGCTGCCGAGGAGGGCGACGCCGAGACGCTGGCCGAGGCCGACGCCGAGCTCGAGAAGGTCAAGAAGGCCGTCGAGGGCCTCGAGGTCCGCACCCTCCTCAACGGTGAGTACGACGCCCGCGAGGCCCTGATCAGCATCCGTGCCGGTGCCGGCGGCGTCGACGCCGCCGACTTCGCCGAGACCCTGATGCGGATGTACACCCGCTGGGCCGAGCAGCACGACTACCCCGTGGAGGTCTACGAGACCTCCTACGCCGAGGAGGCCGGCCTCAAGTCCGCCACCTTCGCCATCCACGCTCCCTACGCCTACGGCACGCTCAGCGTCGAGGCCGGCACGCACCGCCTCGTGCGGATCAGCCCGTTCGACAACCAGGGCCGTCGGCAGACGTCGTTCGCGGCCGTCGAGGTCGTCCCCGTCCTGGAGCAGACCGACGAGATCGACGTCCCCGACGAGGAGATCCGCGTCGACGTCTACCGCTCCGGCGGTCCGGGCGGCCAGTCGGTCAACACGACCGACTCCGCGGTCCGGCTCACGCACATCCCCACCGGCACCGTCGTCAGCTGCCAGAACGAGAAGAGCCAGCTGCAGAACAAGGCCAGCGCCATGGTGGTGCTCAAGGCCAAGCTGCTCGCCCTGAAGAAGGCCGAGGAGAAGGCGCACCTCGACGGACTGCGCGGCGACGTGCAGGCGAGCTGGGGCGACCAGATGCGCAACTACGTGCTGAACCCGTACCAGATCGTCAAGGACCTGCGGACCGGCTTCGAGAGCGGCAACCCGAGCTCGGTCTTCGACGGCGACCTCGACGGATTCCTCGAGGCCGGCATCCGCTGGCGTCGCGGCGGAGAGAACGCCGACGCGAACTGACCCGTCCGGGT
>NZ_JBMCZA010000241.1:33676-34222 GCF_048654705.1 Nocardioides sp. CPCC 206348 | reverse complement strand
AGGTGCCGGGTGCCGGCGGTCTGGACCCGCGACGTCACCGAGTCGACGACGCGTCCCGACGCGTTCAGCCGGTACGCCGCCACGACGTAGCCGGTGATCGGCGCGCCTCCGGTGCGGGTCGGCGCCGACCAGCGGACGCCGATCGTGCGTCGTCCGCCAGGAGCGCCGGAGGCGACCCGGGGTGCGGCCATCGTGCCCGGCCGCGTCACCGTCGGTACGACGACCGGGGGCGTGACCACGACCGGCGGCGGGACCACGACGGGCTCGTCCGGCGGCGGGTCGGTCGGCGGGTCGACCGGCGGGTCGGACGGTGCGCTCGCGCACCCCGTCACCGTGAGCCGGTACGTGCCCAGGCTGCCGTAGTCGTCGTACACGCCGGTGGACCAGTCGGACGTGCCACCGGCGCCGGCGCCCACACCCGAGACGGCGACGTAGAACGGACCGCCGGTCAGGGGCAACGACACCGAGGCGCCCAGGCCGGTCACGCCGGACGTGGTCCGGGTCGTGGCTGGCGCTGCGGACGCGAGCACGGTGCCGGCTGCGTTG
>NZ_JBMCZA010000241.1:33582-33666 GCF_048654705.1 Nocardioides sp. CPCC 206348 | reverse complement strand
ACGTCGACGTCGAAGGGGGCGAAGTCCTCCGACACCCGCGCCCAGACCTCTTGGACCAGGGTGCGCTCGGCGTCCGAGAACGCG
>NZ_JBMCZA010000241.1:33471-33572 GCF_048654705.1 Nocardioides sp. CPCC 206348 | reverse complement strand
GCAGCGCCGACAGGGGGAGCGCGGTGGCCGACGTGCTCCCGGCCTCGTCGGGGCGCAGCGTGATGCCGTTGGTGCCGGCAACCACGAAGTCGTCCTGGTGG
>NZ_JBMCZA010000241.1:32528-33404 GCF_048654705.1 Nocardioides sp. CPCC 206348 | reverse complement strand
GAGGTGCCGCCGTAGTAGCCGTTCGACGTCGTGCCGTCATGGGCGAGACCGAGGTTGTGCCCCACTTCGTGGGAGGCGGCTTCGGCCATGCTCTTGGCGCGGTTGCCGAGCGACGAGGGGAACACCCACGCGGGGCTGCGCGTCTCGGCCTGCGTGATGACGTCGAAGGTGCCGATCCAGCCGAGGCCGCCGCACCCTCCGCAGAGCGCGCTCTGGACGCTGCTGCCCGAGCTGAACGCCACGCGGGTGCCGTAGGTCAGGTCGCTGGTCCCGCTGCGCCACAGTCCGCCGGTGGCGGGTTCCTGCGTCGTGACGTCGACGTCGAAGGGGGCGAAGTCCTCCGACACCCGGGCCCAGACCTCCTGGACCAGGGCGCGCTCGGCGTCCGAGAACGCCGCCGAGCTGTCGAGGGTCCAGCCGGGGAACAGGAGCGAGGTGAGCCCGTTCAGCAGCCAGGAGTTGGTGGAGAGCAGGGTGCCACCGTCGAAGTCGAGGTAGACCGTGCGCGTGGCGCCCGGCCGGCTGTGCAGGCTGAACGTCTCGGCCAGCGTGTACGACGCCGCGGGCTCCGCCGAGGCCAGGGCGGTGCCGTCCGTGGTGGCTCGCGGGGAGGGCGCCGGCGGCGGGGTGCCCCACTCGTCACGGGCGAAGGTCGCGCCGTCGGGACTGGTCACCAGCGCGGGGTCGTGGACCTCCACCGCGGTCGTGCCCGGGTCTGCCGGGGCACTGTCGTCCGCCGCTGCGGGCAGGGCCCATCCGGTCACGGCGATCGCGAGCGCGGTGACCGCGAGCGCGAGCGTGCGCAGGACCTGAACCATGTGTGTCCACATCGGCCGGTGCGGAGCCGAGGTGAGCGCAGGACGACGGATCGGGACC
>NZ_JBMCZA010000241.1:29354-32518 GCF_048654705.1 Nocardioides sp. CPCC 206348 | reverse complement strand
AGGACCTGAACCATGTGTGTCCACATCGGCCGGTGCGGCACCGACGTGAGCGCAGGACGACGGATCAGGACGAAGGTCCCGGTGGATCCAGCCGATCGTCAGGTCAGGACGTGCTGGACGCGGTGAAGGAGGCGGCCTGGGCGACCGCGACGCACCAGCGCCCGGCCCGGCTGACGAGGTCGGCCTCGGCGACCCCGACCGGGAGGGTCAGGCTGCAGGCCAGCCACGCATCGCCGAACAGGCCACGGAAGGACGCCGTACGGGCGTCACCGTTGGTGCAGACCACCGCAACCGACGGGGTTCCGTAGGCGGGAGCGCCGGGTTGTGCGACACACACATCGGTCGTGGTGGCGCTGATCAGGGCCGAAGCCCGCTCGGCGCTGACCGGGGGAGCGAAGACCCAGCCCCGCGCCTCGGAACCGGGGGCGTCCGCCTGGCCGAACAGGCAGCCGTACTCGTGGGCGACGTCACTGCCGGGGAGCGCAGCGGACTCCTCGCCGTTGCCGTACGACGTCAGGTCCCCTGCAGTCCCGAGGGCTGCCTTGACGGCCGCAGCGGGCACCAGCTCGCAGAACGGGGTCCGCTGGACGACCGCCGCACTGGTGTCGAAGTCGGCGAGATCGGTGCCCTTGTAGGCGGGAGGCAGGGCCGCACTCGTGGTGTCGTCCGAGACGGCCACGCCGATGCCGACGGGCACCAGGGTGAGGAGCGCGGAGAGAAGCAGCGCGCGCAGGACCGTCGACACGCCCGCCAGACTAGTGGGCGCGACCTCGCCTTGCCCGTCGCGTACCGTCAGGTCAGTGATTCGCTTCGAAAAGGTCACCAAGCGCTACGCCGGACCCGGCAAACCAGCGCTGGACCAGGTCAGTATTGACATCGACAAGGGCGAGTTCGTCTACCTCGTCGGCACCTCCGGTTCGGGCAAGTCGACCGCGCTGCGGCTCGTCCTGCGCGAGCTGCGGCCGACCACGGGGCGCGTCCACGTCGCCGGCAAGGAGATCAACCGGATGGCGGGCTGGAAGGTGCCCCGCCTGCGCCGCCAGATCGGCACCGTCTTCCAGGACTTCCGGTTGCTCCCGAACAAGACCGTGTCCGAGAACGTCGCCTTCGCCCAGCAGGTGATCGGCAAGTCCCAGCGCGAGATCAACAAGGTCGTGCCCGAGACCCTCGAGCTGGTCGGCCTCAAGGACAAGGGCGACCGGATGCCTGACGAGCTCTCCGGTGGTGAGCAGCAGCGGGTGGCCATCGCCCGCGCGTTCGTGAACCGGCCGATGATCCTCATCGCCGACGAGCCCACCGGCAACCTGGACCCGCAGACCTCGGTCGGCATCATGAACCTGCTCGGCGACATCAACCAGACCGGTACGACGGTGGTCATGGCCACCCACGACCACGGCATCGTCGACCAGTTCACCAAGCGGGTCATCGAGCTCGAGCACGGAAAGGTCATCCGCGACGAGGCGGCCGGTAGCTACGGCTTCCAGCACTGAGTCAAGGAGAACTCCCCAACATGCAGCTTCGCTATGTCTTCACCGAGCTCCGCACCGGCCTGCGGCGCAACCTCTCGATGCACCTGGCCGTCATCCTGACCCTCTTCGTCTCGCTGTCCCTCGCCGGCGTCGGCATCCTCATCCAGCGTGAGGCCGACCTGGCGAACAAGTCCCTGGGCAACGAGCTGAAGATCCTCGTCAACCTCTGCATCGACGACGACCCCTCGAACAACCCGAACTGCGCCGGTGGTGAGGTCACCGCCGAGCAGCAGCAGCGGATCGAGACCGAGGTCAAGGGCAACGACGAGGTCAGGTCGTTCCGCTTCGTCTCCAAGCAGGAGGGCTTCGAGAACGCCAAGGAGTCCGGCGCGATCCCCGAGACCGCCTACAGCGGGCCGAACCCCGTCGTGACCGTCGAGAGCTGGCCGGCCGGCTACTGGGTGACCCTGAAGAACCCGGAGAAGGCCGACGGGATCATCAGCGCACTGGAGGGCCTCGACGGCGTCTCGGTGATCAAGGACGAGCGTGAGGCGCTCGGCCAGATCTTCGGGATCATGAAGGTCCTCAAGTACGGGTCGTGGATCGGCTCGGGCTTCCTGCTGCTCGCCGCCCTGCTCCAGGTCACCAACACGATCCGCCTGGCCGCGCTCGCGCGCCGACGCGAGATCGGGATCATGCGCCTGGTGGGTGCCTCGACCCTCTACATCGCGTTGCCGTTCCTCCTCGAGTCACTGGTCACCGCCATCATCGGTGTCGGGCTCGCGGCCGGGGCGTTGGCGTCCTTCCAGTACTGGGGCATCGAGAAGGGCCTGGCCGAACACGTCCAGTTCCTGCCGTGGGTCGACTGGGGCGACTACACCCAGACGCTGATCGGCGGCTTCCCGCTCGGGATCGTCTTCCTCGGTCCGGCGCTCACACTGATCCCGACACTCCTGTTGACCCGGAAATACGTAAAAGTCTGATCCGCGGCGGTTACGGTCGACAGGTTCACTTCCCCGAACGAATGGTTTACCTGTGCGCTCCTTCCCCAGCGCCCCAGGGTTTCGCCGTGTGACCGATCGGCTTCCCACGTGGGCCCATCCCCAGTGGCTGGTGACGGCGATCGCCGTCATCGTGGCAGTCGCCGGCCTCGCCGTACCGATTGCCCATGCTGATGACCGGGACGACCTCGAGGACAAGCAGGACCAGGTCCGGGGCCAGATCTCGGACGTCAAGGGCGACATCCACGAGGCCAGCCAGAAGGTCGCGAAGATCGCCCGCGAGCTGAAGGCGGCCCAGAAGCAGCTCACGGCCGCGCAGTCGCGGCTGAGCGCCGTCCGGACGGACCTCGGCCGGGCGCGTGCCGCGGCGGCCGAGCTGGCCAACAAGCTCGTCCTCGCCGAGGAGAAGCTCCGGCTGGCCAAGATCGACCTCGAGCAGGCGCGTGCCGAGGTCGCGGTGCAGCGGCTCGCGAGCCGTGACGCCATCATCGTGATGGGCACCGGTGACGACGCCCGGATGGCCTTGCTGAACTCCTACATGAACAGCGGTTCCATCGAGGACGTGCTGGTCAGCCAGACGGCGTACGACCTGGTCACCGGTCGACAGAACCAGGCGCTGGTCGCCCTCGAAGCGGCCGAGGCCGCCATGGAGCGGCGCAAGATCGAGGTGGCCGCTGCGCGCAACGAGGTGGCT
>NZ_JBMCZA010000241.1:24622-29344 GCF_048654705.1 Nocardioides sp. CPCC 206348 | reverse complement strand
GTCACCGGTCGACAGAACCAGGCGCTGGTCGCCCTCGAGGCGGCCGAGGCCGCCATGGAGCAGCGCAAGATCGAGGTGGCCGCGGCGCGCAACGACGTCGCCCGCGCCAAGAAGTCGGCCGACGAGAACGTCGCCACCATCGCGGTGCTGGTCGACCAAGCCGCGACCACGGCGTTGCAGGTCCGCGCCCTGGTCGTCAAGACCAATGGTGCGCGCCTGGCCGTGGTCCGGGCCCGGGCCGCGGACCGGGCCGCGCTGGCCCGCCTGCAGAAGCGCGAGGCGCGGATCAAGGCGGAGATCATCCGGCTGTCCCGCCAGCAGGGCGGCAGCTACAACGGCGACACCGGCGGCTTCCTCGCGAAGCCGGGACCGGGACCGGTGACCTCGCCCTACGGGTACCGGATCCACCCGATCTACGGGTACTACGGCCTGCACAACGGCATCGACTTCGGCACCGGGTGCGGCGCGCCGCTCGTCGCGGGGGAGTCCGGCACGGTGATCAACCGCTACTACGACGAGGTCTACGGGAACCGTCTGTACGTCGCCATCGGCCGCGTCAACGGTGCCGCCATGACGTTGATCTACAACCACATGAGCAGCTATTCCGTCGGCAAGGGCGCGAAGGTCCGTCGTGGCCAGGTCGTCGGCTACTCCGGCTCCACCGGCTGGTCGACCGGCTGCCACCTGCACTTCACGGTGCTCCGCAACGGCGAGACCGTGGACCCCGCACGCTACCTGTGACCTTCGGGCGCCGCCCGGCCTCAAACTCCGTTGCACGCTCCTGAGAGAATCAACCCATGGCCAAGCAGGGTGCGAAGAAGGAAGGCGCTGTCGATCACAAGATCGTCGCGTCCAACAAGAAGGCGCGCCACGACTACCACATCGAGTCCACCTTCGAGGCCGGGCTGGTGCTGGTCGGCACCGAGGTGAAGTCGCTGCGACTCGGGCGGGCCAGCCTGGTGGACGGCTTCGTCGACATCGACGGTGGCGAGGCCTGGCTGCACAACGTGCACATCCCCGAGTACGCCCAGGGCACGTGGACCAATCACGCCGCGAAGCGCAAGCGCAAGCTCCTCCTGAACCGGATCGAGATCGACAAGATCGAGCGCAAGGTCAGTGAGAAGGGCCAGACGGTGATCCCGCTGTCCATCTACTTCGTCAAGGGCCGGGCCAAGGTCGAGATCGGCCTCGCCAAGGGCAAGAAGTCGTGGGACAAGCGCCAGGCGATCGCCGAGCGCGAGGCCGACCGCGAGAAGGTCGCCGAGATCGGACGCCGCGCCAAGGGCATGCGTGACTGAACCGGTGGTTGAGGTGCGAGCGCCAGCGAGCCTCGAAACCTCCGCGGTACGGCGGTTCTGGGAGCGTCTTGGCCTGCCCGGGCTGATGGACCTCCACGTCCACTTCCTGCCGCCCTCCATCGAGCGTGCGGTGTGGCGGGTGTTCGACGAGGGCGGCGAGCTGATCGGGCGCGAGTGGCCGATCCGCTACCGGGGTACGGCGGCCGAACGGGTCGCGTTCCTGCAGGAGTCAGGCGTTCGCGGCTTCTCGACGCTCCCGTACGCCCACAAGCCCGGCATCGCGGGCTTCCTCAACGACTGGTCCCGAGACTTCGCGGCCGAGGTGCCCGAAGCACTGCGGTCGGCGACCTTCTATCCCGAGCCCGAAGCGGCCGACTACGTGCCGGCGCTGGTCGCCGACGGGGTGGAGATCTTCAAGCTGCACCTGCAGGTCGGCTCCTTCCACCTCGACGACCCGTTGCTCGATCCCGTCTGGGCGACACTGGCCGATGCCGGTACCCCGGTGATGGTGCACGCCGGCTCCGGGCCGGTCGGGACGTCGTACACGGGTCCGGCCTCGACGGCCCGCGTGCTGGCCCGATTCCCGCGACTGCGCCTGGTCATCGCGCACATGGGTTCGCCGGAGTGCTCGGACTTCCTGGCCCTCGCCGAGGAGTACGACGGCGTCCACCTCGACACGTCGATGGCCTTCACCGAGTTCTTCGCCGAAGGTCCGCACGACGGCCGGTTCCCGTCGGCCCTCGTGCCGCGACTGCGCGACCTCCAGGAGCGGGTGGTGTGGGGCTCGGACTTCCCGACCCTGCCGTTCCCCTACGCCCGGCAGCTCGACTGGCTGGCCGATCTCGGGCTGGGTGACGACTGGCTCCGGGACGTGTGTTGGCACAACGCCTTGCGGTTGTTGGGTCGAACTGCCGAAGAATCTTGACCTTCGCCCTCTTCCCTCGGGAGGGTTGTGGGTGCTGGACTGTCTCCTCCTGACCCCGCTCGGAGGAGAACCATGCGTGCACGTCTTCTGACCCTGGCCGCCGCCACCATTGTCGGCCTCGGTTTCCTCGCTCCCGCGACCGCCAGTACCGGCGGCACCGCTGACGGCGAGCTCCACCCCAATGTCGCCATGATCGCGTTCTACGACGGAACCGGCCGGTTCCGCTGCTCGGCCACACTGATCAGCCCGACCGTCCTCCTCACGGCCGCCCACTGCACCGACGGCACCGTCGGCAGCACGCTGGTCACCTTCGACAGCGTCATCGCCGAGGCCCCGCCGTCGCCGCTCCCGGTCGCCGCTGACACCGCCGCCGGTTACACGCCGGAGGAGCTCGCCGCCGCCGGTTACCTCTCCGGTACGGCGAACACGCACCCGGACTACAGCGACTTCACCGACATGGACAACTGGAACGACGTGGGCGTCATCGTGCTCGACGAGCCGGTCACCGACATCGCGCCGGCCCCGCTCGCCGGCCTCGGCGCCGCGGATGCGGTCAAGCAGCCGCGCAAGACGCTGTTCACTGCGGTCGGCTACGGCACGGAGGTCCGCCAGGCACCGACGGGCCCGCAGAAGCCGACGCCGCAGAGCTACCCGCTCATCCGTCGTTACGTCGAGATGCCGGGCCAGAAGATCACGCCGCAGATCATCCAGACCAACGGCAACGAGAAGGACATCTTCGGCACCGGCGGCACCTGCTTCGGTGACTCCGGTGGTTCGTTGTGGCTCAACGGCAAGGTCGTCGGCGTGACGTCGTACGGCTACACGGCCAACTGCCGCTACATCGACGGCTACCAGCGCGTCGACATCCCGGTCGTTGCCGACTGGCTGGCCCAGTTCGGCATCTAGAGCCCGGTTGCTCCCACGGGGGCGGGCCCACCGGTCATATCCGGTGGGCCCGCGTCATGCCCGCGGGCTAGACTGGCGGTGTAGTACAACTCAAGAGGGGCTGATCGGTTTCGACTTGGGACGTTTGTTCCAGGGGAAGCGGGTCGAGAAGCCAGCGTCATCTCGTAAACGATCGCTGGAAACCTATAACTGCCAACTCAAACCGCAGTTCCTTCGCTCTCGCTGCCTGAGCAGTGATCGAAGCGTCTGACCGGGCACCCGTCTTCGTCCCGGACCCAGACGTCATCTAGAAGACTTGCTGCGTCACTCCAGTCCGGAGGGTGACGCGGGACTCAAACCGGACTGGGTCTGTCGGCGACGTGTCTGTGCGAGCGCCGGGACCGAGAATACGCCAGCACAGACTGCACCCGGAGAAGACCTGGCTCGACGCTCGAGGACCGGGGTTCGATTCCCCGCAGCTCCACAGCCCTCTTTGAGGCAGACAAGGCCCGCGCCCAGCGCGGGCCTTGTTGTCGTTGAGGCAACGACCTGCCCCCCGCGCGACTACGGAGCGGATGGATTTCCTTGCCGTGGGTACTGCCGGCGGTGTCCCCGGCAACGGCGGGGCTCGAGAGAAGGAAGTCGTCATGGGCATGCTCTTGTGGATCGCTGCAGTGGTCCTGGTCATCGTCGGGATCGTCACCCTCATCCAGGGCAGCGTGCTCCTGGGGGTCGTGCTGATCGTCGTGGGACTTCTCGTGGGCCCCGGTGGCGTCTCGATCTTCAACTCACGCGGTCGCGCAACCTGATCCGGCTGCGGCCGTAACGGGGCTACCGCCATGTCCGTGGGTTCAGGGCCTGCACTTGCCGGCCGCTACCAGTTGGGTGACCTGCTCGGGACCGGCGGCATGGCCGCCGTGCATCGCGCGACCGATCTCCTGCTGGGGCGCGAGGTGGCCGTCAAGCTCCTGCGTCCGCGGGACGGCGACACCAGCGCCGAGGCGCGCTTCCGGTCGGAAGCGCGGACTCTGGCCGCCATCAGTGACCCCCACGTCATCACCATCCTTGACGTGTCGCCGCCCGGCTCGTCGCCGGCCTATCTGGTCATGGAGCTCGTCGATGGCCCCAGCCTCGCCCAGCGACTGCGGGAGGCCGGACCGATGGACGAGGCCACGATGCGGGCGCTCGGCGTCCAGCTCGCCCGCGGGCTGGACGCCGCTCACCAGCGCGGCATCGTGCACCGCGACGTCAAGCCCGACAACATCCTGCTGACGTCTGACGAAACGGCGATCCTCACCGACTTCGGCATCGCCCGTCTCCTGGACGACGCGTCGCACCACACCGCCGCCGGCATGGTCATCGGGTCGCCGGCCTATCTCGCCCCGGAGCAGGTCAGGGGAGTTCCGCCGACTCCGGCCGTCGACATCTACGCGCTCGGACTGGTGCTGCTGGAGTGCTACACCGGCCTTCGTGCCTACCCCGGACCCCCGGTCGAGGCAGCGCTGTCCCGCCTCGGTGCATCACCCGCCCTGCCGGTCTCGCTGCCGAGTGACCTCCGCGACGTCCTGGTGGCCATGACGGCGCTCGACCCGGAGGAGCGGCCCTCGGCCGCTC
>NZ_JBMCZA010000241.1:24505-24612 GCF_048654705.1 Nocardioides sp. CPCC 206348 | reverse complement strand
CACCGGTCGAGGTCCTGACCGAGGAGTTCCGCGTGCCGGCGGGTGTCGTTGCCGTCGATCCGACGCGCACGGCGGCCATGACGGTGCACCCACTTGTGCCCCTCAAT
>NZ_JBMCZA010000241.1:24316-24495 GCF_048654705.1 Nocardioides sp. CPCC 206348 | reverse complement strand
GTGACACCAGTGGCAGACCCTCCGGCCAGCGCGGTCACGCCCAGCACCACCCCGACGCCGGGTTCCGGGACGGCGTCCGGCCCCAGCGACGGCACGGGTGCAGCGCCTCCCACGAATGAACCAGCTGGCGGTGGCGGTCAGGAGAAGGCGAAGGCGCCGAAGGAGACGAAGGGCCAAGG
>NZ_JBMCZA010000241.1:20073-24306 GCF_048654705.1 Nocardioides sp. CPCC 206348 | reverse complement strand
ACTGGTGCTGCTGGAGTGCTACACCGGCCTTCGTGCCTTTCCCGGACCCCCTGTCGAGGCAGCGCTGTCCCGCCTCGGCGTTTCACCCGCCCTACCGGTCTCGCTGCCGAGTGACCTCCGCGACCTCCTGGTGGCGATGACGGCGCTCGACCCGGGGGAGCGGCCCTCTGCCGCGGAGGTCGCCGCTGCCCTTGGCCCGGCCAGTGACCACGCGGGTGCTCCGACGCCGTCACCGGTCGAGGTCCTGACCGAGGAGTTCCGCGTGCCGACGGATGCCGTTGACGTCGATCCGACGCGCACCGCGGCCATGACGTTGCACCCACTTGTGCCCCTCAAGCGTCGGCGCACCGTGCTCGCCTCGGTCGCTGCCGTTGCCGCCCTCCTCGTCTTCTGGATGGCGGGTCCCCTCTCGGGCCCCGACAGCGATGGCGGCACCGATCCGGATCAGCCCGGTTCCCCGGTGACACCAGTGGCAGACCCTCCGGCCAGCGCGGTCACCCCCAGCACCACTCCGCCACCGGGTTCCGGGACGGCGCCCGGCCCCAGCGACGGCACGGGCGCAGCGCCTCCCACGAATGAGCCAGCTGGCGGTGGCGGCCAGGAGAAGGCGAAGGCGCCGAAGGAGACGAAGGGCCAGGAGGACAAGGGACGCGGCAAGGGTCGGGGCTGAGGGACCCGCGGCGTGTCAGGATGCGGGCATGCAGCACGAGATCGACCTCACTCCCCGGTTGCGCGGCAGCCTCGCCCTCGGTGCGTCGGCGTACGGCGCCAGTGCGGTCGGTGCAGCCGCGCTCGGGGCCCTGGCCGTCGGAGCGGTCGCGGTCGGCGCCGTGGCCATCGGCAAGCTGGCGCTGGGCGAGGGCCGGATCAGGAAGCTCGTCATCGACGAGCTCGAGGTCAAGGTCCTGCGGGTCGGTTCGATGGAGCCGCTCGACCCGAGCTGACGGGCGGCTGGTGGCCGACCGCGCTGGGTTCGTCGTCGAGAAGGATCGCGACCTGGCGGGCGAAGGCAACCGTGTCAGTGAGGGGCGAGGCGAACAACATGTCGACCTGCCAGGTCGACCTGGACGATGGCCGACCCGTCGCCGGCGGCGACGACCGTGGACTGCAGGGCGCCCGTGACGGCGTAGGTGCCGCCAGGGGCGAGGCGTTCGATGCGCAGGGCGGTCCGGACCGGTCCGGCACCCGGGCGCAGGACGAGGTCGAGGGCGGCCCCGTCGGTCACGGCCTTCGCGACCTGGACGTCGGGATAGGCCGCCTCGGCCAGGACCGGGCCGCGACGCCAGGACTCGGGTGCGCCGAAGCTCACCAGGTCGCGCAGGCCGCTGTGGCGGCCGAACCGGCCGAGATTCGCATAGAGGTTGGCCAGCCCAGACGCGTTGGCGTAGCGCCGCGCGCCGTTGGACTCCGCGACCTCCTGGTGCTCGTCGAGTCCGCGCTGCACCTCGGCGGCGAGGTCGTCGTCGCCGAGCTCGCGGGCCGCCATCAGGGTGACGACCTGGCTGTAGGTGTCGGTGCCGAGCTGGTAGTTGCCCGGGTCCAGCCGGGCCGAGACGGTCGGGCGGGTGGTCACGGCGCTGCCGGACCGGCGCAGGTCGTGCTCGCGGAGCAACCACCAGGTGCGTTGGGCGATGTCGGGCAGGGCTGCGTGCATCCAGTACGACGTCGTGATCTGGATGGACGGACCGGCCCACAGGTTCCACGACAAGCCGAGATGGCTGCTGCGTACGCCGATGATGCGGCCATCGGGGCGCAGGAACTCGGTCTCGTAGGACTCGCGCAGTCGGTCCTCGACCTCGGGGAAGTAGCCCGTTCCATGCAGTCGGTCGTGGCTGAGCAGGGTGCTCATCCCGAACGTGTTGCACACCGTGTAGATCCAGTTCGGCTCGCACGGGAACAGCCCGTACGCCGAGCCCTGGACGTTGCGGTGCACCGATGCGGCAAGGCTGCCGTAGTCGTGGGCGAAGTCGACGGCATCGTTCCAGCGGAACCTCAGGGCGCCGGGCTGCGAGTACCGGTCGTCGTTGAGGGTCTCGTACATGCCGACCATCAGGCCGTGGAAGCCGGTCAGCATGATGTTCTCGCGGTTGTCGACCGGATCCCGGTCGAGGTCGAGATTGCCCCAAGCGTTCTCGAGGGCCCAGTAGCCCCAGATCCGCCGGTCCAGCATCTTCTCGATGGCGTTGCGCTGGCCCTCGGCGAGGTAGCCGGTGAAAGCAGGCGTCCGGGTGAACTGGGCCATCGCGAGGGAGTAGCCGAGCGCGTTGAGCTGGTAGCGGGTCGCGGCCTCGCGGAACTGGTCGATCCGCGTGAAGCCCTCGAACGAGTCGAGCGGCTGCAGTGCCAGGTCGAGCGAGTAGCGGAGGTGGGCGAGGTCCTGTTCCGAGTGCTCGGTGACCGGCACCCGGACGTCGAGGCCGGGGGAGCCCGTGATCACGAAGTCGACCGTGCCGAGGCGTTGGTTGAGGCGGGCGCCGGTGCGGACCTGGTGCGCATGCCGGACCCGATGGACGGCGACGGCCAGGACGATGAGCGTCGGCCCCATCGCCAGGACGACGAGCTGGGTGGTCGTCGATCCCTGATCCGCGACCACGCCGCCGAGGGTTGCGGTCGCGATCCAGACGACGGGCGGGAGCACGGTCGGTCCGGTCGCCCACCAGGTGAACACGGAGAGCACCAGGGCGAGGATCGCCACGGCGGCGAGGACGGGGTGGCCGCCGTACAGGAGACCACCGCCGGGGAACGCGAGTCCGAGGCCTGCAGCGATCCAGCCCGCACCGAGGTCGAGTGCGCCGGGCAGGGCGCCGATCGCCCAGAGCCCGGCGAAGACCAGGACTGCGCGGCGCTGGCGCCGTGCTGTGGTGGGCGGTACGACGCGCGCGGGTGTCGGCAGCAGCAACCGGACGCGCTCGTCGGTGGCCAGCGCGCTCATGCCTTCACCGCCAGCAGTACGGCGCCGCCGGCCGCGGCCCACAGCCCGGAGGAGTGGAAGGCGGTGTCGATGAGCAGGGACGTCTCGGCCCAGCCGAACCAGCCGAAGACGTGCATGCCGACGAGTCCGATGGCGAACCAGGCGAGACCGGTGGCGACGAGTGCCCGGCCGGCGTACCTGCGGGAGGGAACCGTTCGTGTCGGAGGTGCCGCGAGGGCGAAGGCGGGTGCGCCGGGTGCCGGTCGGCGCGCCGGGGGAGCGAAGGCAAGGGCCACCGCCGGGGTGCCGGGCAGCACCGTGAACCAGGCTCGGCGAGCCTGTGCGAAGAGATAGGCGAGCGCCAGACAACAACCCATGGGACACCTCCGGTCAAAATAAGAACGTTGCCGTTCCTGTTTCGAGGATGAAGTAGGAACGGCAACGTGTCAAGATGTCCGTCGTGGCCGAAGCAGTCCGTCCGTATCGCGGCGTCAGCGCCGATGACCGGCGCGCACTGCGGCGCGCCCAGCTGCTCGAGGCGTGCCTCGACGTCGTCCTCGAGAGCGGCGTCGCCGGCACCACCGCGGAGGCGATCTGTGCGAAGGCCGGCTTGTCGAAGCGGTACTTCTACGAGAACTTCGCCGACCGGGAAGCAGTCCTCCTGGCCGCCCTTGACAGCTTTTTCGAGGCGGCCCGGGTCGCGGTCACTCCCGCGCTCGTGGCACCGGCCACCTCCACCGATGAACGGCTCACCCGCACGGTCGCGACTCTGGTCAGCGCAGTCTCCGCCGACGAACGCGCGGCCCGGTTGTACGTCGAGTCGTCACGCCACCCCGTCCTCGAGCAGCGCCGGACTGCGGCGTACGACGAGTTCGCCGACCTGATCCTGCGCCATGCGTTCGAGGTCGACATGGAACCGGCCAATCCGCGCGCACAGGCGGTCGCCCTGCTCATCGTCTCCGGCACGACCGAGGTGGTCGCGCGCTGGCTGGCCGGCGACCTCGACCTCGACGAGGCCGCGCTGGTGGAGACGATCAGCAGCATCGGACTTGCGTCCGCTGGAGTGCTCCGCGCCTGATCAGCCGCGGATTGCCTCGTCGATCGCCGCGCTGACCGACACGTTCCCGCCGATCAGGTTCCACTGCCGTCCGATCGTGTCATCGCGCTCGACCACTGCGGCGAGCACGGCCGCCACGTCGGCGCGGGTCACGGAGCCGCGCGGGAGGTCTGCGCCGAGCGCGACCAGGCCGGTCGGGGGTTCGTCGGTCAACAGGCCCGGCCGCAGGATCGTCCAGTCCAGGGAGCTGGCGCGCAGCGCGATG
>NZ_JBMCZA010000241.1:13790-20025 GCF_048654705.1 Nocardioides sp. CPCC 206348 | reverse complement strand
GGCTCGTCGACGTTGATCGCCGAGACCTGGACGAACCGCCGGATGCCGAGCTGGCCGGCGGCCGCGATCGACTTCAACGCCCCTTCGAGGTCGACGGTGCGCTTGCGCTCGACGTTGCCGTCCGGCCCACCGCCGGCGCTGAACACGACCGCGTCGCAGCCGTCGAACGCTGCGGCGAAGCCGTCGACGTCCTGGCCCTCGATGTCGAGCAGGCGCACCTCGGCTCCCAGCGCCTCGAGTCCGGCGCGGTGGTCCTCGTTCCGCACGAGCGCGACGGGCTGGTGGCCGGCGGCGACGAGGAGGGGGTGCAGCAGGCGGGAGATCTGGCCGTTGCCTCCGACGATGGCGATGCGCATGACACCAACCTACGCACGACGGTCGCCGGTCCTTCACCTGCGCATCGGCCGCGCGCCACCTGCGACTGGTCGGCTGCAGGCATGACAACTCGGACCATGCCCCGGCTCGGAAGCGCCTTCCTTGCAGCCACCACCCTCGCGCTCGTCTCCATCGGCGCCACGATTCTTCCCGCACACGCGGACCCCGACAGCGGCGCAGGCGCCGACAACAACCGGTCCGGCCGGTCCGCGACGGAGCCGTTGGTCATCGCCCACCGCGGTGCGTCCGGCTACCGCCCCGAGCACACGCTGGCGGCCTACCGCCTGGCCATCCAGATGGGCGCCGACTACGTCGAGCCCGACCTCGTCTCGACCAGGGACGGCGTCCTCGTCGCCCGCCACGAGAACGAGATCAGCGGCACCACCGACGTCTCCACCCACCCCGAGTTCGCCAGCCGCAGGACGACGAAGTCGGTCGACGGCACGCAGATCACCGGCTGGTTCACCGAGGACTTCACCCTCGCCGAGCTGAAGACCCTGCGTGCCAAGGAGCGGCTGCCCGCGGTCCGTCCCGGCAACACCGTGTACGACGGCAAGTTCGAGGTGCCGACGTTCGACGAGGTGATCAAGCTCGTCCAGGTCGAGTCCCGTCGCCTCGGCCGCACCATCGGCATCGCGCCGGAGACCAAGCACCCGACGTACTTCGACGGGATCGGCCTCTCGATGGAGGAGCCGCTGGTGCGCAGCCTGCGCCGCCACGGCCTGGACCGCCGCAACGCGAAGGTGGTGCTCCAGTCCTTCGAGACGGGCAACCTGCGCGACCTCGACCGGCTGTCCGCCGCGCCGATCGCCCAGCTGGTCGACGGCAGCGGGGCGCCGTACGACCTCAAGGCCGCAGGCCTCCCGACGACCTACCGCGACCTGGTGACGCCGGCCGGCCTCGCCGAGATCGCGACGTACGCCGACTGGGTCTCGCCGACCAAGAACCTGATCCTGCCGCGCGACGCGGCCGGGGCCATCGGCGTGCCCAGCAACGTCGTCAACGACGCGCACGCCGCGGGCCTGAAGGTGGTCACCTGGACGCTGCGCGCGGAGAACCAGTTCCTCCCGACGAACCACCGGATCGGCACCGACCCGAACGCGCACGGCAACCTGGTGGGGGAGATCCGCGCGTTCCTCGACGCCGGTGTCGACGCCCTGTTCACCGACCAGCCCGACATCGCGGTCGCCGCGCGCGACGCATGGGTGGGTGAGCGGGCGGTCGCCGCGAACTGATCCCCGACTTGCGGGCGAAGTGCCGACCGGATTGGGGGCCGGGGGTCAAGATGGGGTGGTGCGTCCGGGACCTCGCGCCATCTCATCCCCGCCCATCCGCTCTGCGCTCGTCACGCTGCTGACGGCGTTGCTGGTCGGGGCGGTGCTGCCGATCGCGGTCGCGGGCTCGGCAGCAGCCGCGACACCCACGACCCTGAGCCTGTCCGCTCCGGCGTCGTACGCGGACCGCGACACCACGGTGACGCTCTCGCTCGTCGCAGCGGGGGCGCCCGTCGCGGGAGCGCCGGTCGTCGTCGAGCGATGGGACGGCGCCGCCTGGCAGCCCGTCGGCGGTCCGCTGATCACCGACACGGCGGGCGCCGCCACGCTGGCCGTGCCCGTCGACCGGTCGCCGACGCGCAACCTGCTGCGGGCGTCGTACGCCGGCGACGAGACGAACGCACCCGTCTCGGTGGAGTACGTCCTGCCCCTGACCGCCTTGCCGACGTCGACCTCGCTCACCGGACCGGCCACGGTGGTCGACGAACAGGCCGTCACCCTGCGCATGACCTGGAAGACCGTGGAAGGCACACCCGTCCCGGGCCGCGTCGCCCTGCAGCAGTACGTCGGCGGCGTCTGGCGCTGGGTGACGATCGTGGACACCAACGCCGCGGGGTACGTCGACGTCCGCGTGACGCCCCGGGTCGACAGCCGCTACCGCGCCCTGAGCCTGGGTGTGCCGTGGGCGGCGCGGTCCGTCAGTGCTTCGCGCCTGGTCGACAACCTTCCGGCGGGCGTGCCGGTCGCGCTGCCGGCGTCCGCGCCGCGACCCCGCATCGCCCTGCCCGCACAACCCCGGGCCACCGGAGCCGGGGCCTACCCGGTCATCACCCGCATCTCCGATGCCGTCTGGCGCAGCATGGTCGGGCGCAGCTGGCACCGCGGGTGCCCGGTCGGCCGGTCCAGCCTCCGGCTCCTGCGCATCAACTACTGGGACTACCAGGGCTACCGCCGCCGGGGCGAGCTCGTCGCGGCAGCTTCGGTGATCCGGCAGATGGCGGCGGCGCTGTCCGACATGTACCAGGCGAAGCTCCCCATCCGCTCGATGTACCGCGTGGACCGCTTCGGCTGGTCCAAGCGGGTCAATGGCGCCGACGACTACGAGTCGATGGCGGCCGGCAACACGTCGGCCTTCAACTGCCGCTGGGTGGTCGGGCGCCCCGGCGTCCGCAGCCCGCACAGCTACGGCCGCTCGCTGGACCTGAACACCTGGGAGAACCCCTATCGGTCGCGACTCGGATGGGTGCCCAACGCCTGGTGGCCGAGCCGCTCCCACTCCCGGGTGGCGTGGCGGTCGCGGACCCATCCGGTCGTCCGCATCATGACGAAGCACGGGCTCCGCTGGAGCTATGCCACCTCCGACAGCCAGCACTTCGACGCCGTACCCCGGTTCGGCCGGGTCATCGTGGTGCCCGGCTGCGGTGACGCCGTGTGTGACTGAGGGTCGGCACTAGTCTCGAGCAGTGGCCGACTGTGTCTTCTGTTCCATCGTTGCGGGGGAGTTGCCAGCGGACGTCGTCCTCGACGAGCCGGACTTCGTTGCCTTCCTCGACCGGCGACCGGTCTTCAAGGGTCACGTCCTGCTGGTGCCCCGCCAGCACGTCGTGACCTTGCCCGACCTCCCGGCCGGTCAGCGCGACGGATTCCTTGCCGCCGCGCAGCGGTTGGCGACGGCGATGGTCGAGGGCCTCGGCGCGCAGGGCAGCTTCGTCGCGATCAACAACACGGTCAGCCAGTCGGTGCCGCACCTGCACCTGCACGTCGTGCCGCGCACCAAGGGTGATGGCCTGCGCGGGTTCTTCTGGCCCCGGCGGAAGTACGCCGACGGGGAGCCCCGTGACTACGCGGCGCGCATCGCCGCGGCCCTGACGAAGCAGGGCTGACGAAGCAGGGCTGACCCGAGCCGACCTCAGATGGCGCGGGTGACCGTGATGGTGCTGTTGGTGCACCCCGCCGCGAGATCCTGCATCGCGGTCCTCTCGGAGGAGTTCACCGAGAGCCGCCATCGAATCTTCACGGCGACGAACTCCCGCAGGTAGCGGCACTTGTCGTAGGTCGGCAACCACTCGGCGACGTCCTGGTCGCCCTTGGCCTGGTTGACGTTGTCGGTCACCCCGACGAGCGAGCGGCTGTCGCCGAGGTCGTTGGCATAGGCCTGGCGCTGCGCGGCGGTCCAGTTCCGGGCGCCCGAGTCCCAGGCCTCGGCCAGCGGCACCATGTGGTCGATGTCGACGTCGGAGGGGTTCGTCCACGACACCCGGTCGTAGTAGGAGTACCAGCGGCCGCCGCTGAGGTTGCTGCACGTCACGCTGTTCTCGGACTCGACGTCGAGCACCTCGTTGCGGGTGCTGCACCCGTCGCCGTCGGCGTCGATCCAGTGGGTGAACTTGGCCCGGTCGTAGCCGGTGCGGACCTCGGTCGCGACCTGCAGTGAATTGATTGCCGTCGTCAACGGTGCGGAGTAGCTCTCGCCCGCCGCGTGGGCGGCCGGTGCGGGACCGGTGGCGAGGGTCACCGCGGCGGTTGTTCCGGCCAGGGCGAGGGCGAGCTTCTTCATGGCGGGCCTCCGAGGGGCACGTGGGTGGGCTGCCCTCCGCATGCTGCCACCATCGTGGGCGCACGCCGGCGCGTCGTACCGGACGCGTAGGCTGCGGCCGATCGTCTTCTGGAACCGCTGAAAGGTAAGCACATGGGTCGTTTCGACGGGCGCGTAGCCGTCATCACCGGAGCAGCACGCGGCATCGGCTTCGGCACCGCCACCCGGTTCGCCGAGGAGGGCGCGTCGGTCGCGATCGTCGACCTCGACGAGACCGCCGCTGCGGAGGCCGCGGCGAAGCTGCCGCTCGTCGAGGGAGCCAAGGCCATCGGCGTCGGCGCGAACGTGTCCGACGGTGCATCCGTCGAGGCCGGCGTCGAGCGCGTCGTGACCGAGCTCGGCGGCATCCACATCCTCGTGAACAACGCGGGCATCACCCGCGACAACCTGCTCTTCAAGATGACCGAGGAGGACTGGGACCTCGTCATGGGCGTGCACCTCAAGGGCGCCTTCCTGATGACGAAGGCCGCCCAGAAGCACTTCGTCGCGCAGAAGTACGGCAAGGTCGTCAACGTCTCCAGCATCTCCGCGCTGGGCAACCGCGGCCAGGCCAACTACTCCGCCGCGAAGATGGGCATCCAGGGCTTCACCCGGACCCTCGGCATCGAGCTCGGCCCGTTCGGCATCAACGCCAACGCCGTGGCCCCCGGCTTCATCGCCACCGAGATGACCGACGCCACCGCCGCCCGCCTGAAGCTGGACGTCGACGAGTTCCGTCGCCTCAACGCCGAGGCCAACCCGGTCCGCCGGGTCGGCTTCCCCGAGGACATCGCGGCCGCGGTCACGTTCCTCTCGGCCGACGAGTCGTCCTACATCACCGGCCAGACCATCTACGTCGACGGCGGCATCTCGCTCGGCACGTGAGCGCTCCCGCTTGAGCAACACGGAGCCGTCCCCGCGACACGCGGGGGCGGCTCCGTCGTACGTGAGGGGCGTGGTCCAGACTTGCTGCGTGCGCTTCTCGAAGGTTCGATCTGCCCTGCCCGCCACCCTGGTCGCCCTGAGCCTGGTCCTTGCCGGCTGCGGCGGCGGTGACGACCCCAAGAAGGAGTCGACGCCCGACGAGGAGACCTCGGCTGCCCCGGAGCCGGCAGAGCCGGAGACCTGGCCGCTGACCGGCCTCGAGGCACCGCTCGGTGAGAGCGTCGCGCTGGACCACCCGGTCATCGTCACCAAGATCGACAATTCGCCGAGCAGCGCTCCCCAGGTCGGGCTGGGCAAGGCCGACCTCGTGGTCGAGGAGCTCGTCGAGGGCGGGATCACCCGCCTGGCAGCCTTCTACTACTCGCAGCTCCCGGGCGACGTCGGCCCGGTCCGCTCGATGCGGGCCAGCGACATCGGCATCGTCTCCCCGGTGGACGGGGTCATCACGACCAGTGGCGCGGCCCAGATCACGATCGACCGGATCAACAAGGCCAAGATCAAGTACTTCCAGGAGGGTGGCCCCGGTTTCTACCGGAACAACAGCCGCTCGGCGCCGTACAACCTCTTCACCAGCCTGAAGAAGGTCGGCAAGGCGACGCGGGACGGCAAGGACGAGCGTCCGGCCGACTACCTCCCGTGGGGCACTGCCGCGGACCTGCCCGCGGGCATCCCGGCCCGCACGCTGTCCGCGCACTTCGGCAGCCACACCACCAACTGGGTGTTCCGCGACGGCCACTACGTCAACAAGAACTCCAACGCAGCCAAGGGCGACCGGTTCCAGCCCGACTCGGTCCTGGTGCTGCGGGTCGACGTCGTCGACGCCGGCTACACCGACCCGGCCGGCAACTTCGTGCCGGAGAGCAAGTTCACCGGTGGCGGTACGGCGCAGCTCTTCCACGGCGGCAACCTGATCGAGGGCGAGTGGTCCAAGGCAAAGCTGGGCGCGCCGCTCACGCTCAAGACGGCTGCCGGACCCCTCACCGTGCCCGCGGGCAAGGTCTGGATCGAGCTGGTGCCGGCCGAGGCCAACGGCGGATCGGTCGTCTTCGGCAAGTGACGTGACGGG
>NZ_JBMCZA010000241.1:11166-13771 GCF_048654705.1 Nocardioides sp. CPCC 206348 | reverse complement strand
CTCCTCGTCAGGCCTCTTCGTCGTCGACGGTGAAGGCGCTCGGCATGTCGACGCCCTGGTCGACGAGACTCTGGACGCCCGCCAGCAGGAAGCCGATCGCCGTCTCGACGCGCGCGGCCGCCGCCTCCGGGTCGGTCGCGGTGGCCACGGTCTCCCCGGCGGACGACATCGCGCCGAAGAAGATCCGTGCGAACGTCTGCACCATCTCCTCGTCGAGCTCCCACTTGCCGGCGTCGAGGGTGGCGCGCAGGATCTCCACGATGTTGGCGAAGGTCGAGCGCTCCTCCTGCTCGCGGTACCGCTCGTAGCCCAGCACGGCCGGGCCGTCCTGGATGACGATGCGGCGGTAGGTTCCTTCCTGCACGACATCGAGGAAGGACCGCAGGCCGAGCAGCGCCTTGAGCCACGGGTCGCGTTCGCTGCGCAGTGCCTTCTGGATGCGCTTGGAGGACTCCTGCTCGACCCGCTCGAAGACGGACTCGAACAGCGCCTGCTTGCCGGAGAAGTGGTGGTAGAGCGCGCCCTTGGTGACCCGCGCACCGCTCACGATGGCGTCCAGCGAGGTGCCGGCGTACCCCTTCTCGGCGAAGAGCGCCTCGGCGACGTCGACCAGTGCGCGCTTCGTCGAGGCGGAGTACGACGCCCGCAGGGACCCGCCCGGGACCTTGGGGACCAACTTGGAAACCGACTTCGCCACGGGCCCAGCATAGGCATCACCGCAGGTCAGGGGTGACAGCGGTCACTTGCCCGGGTGTTCGGGATCACGGTGTCGTGCCATTGGGCATACCGCCGGTCTGGGCCATACTCGTAGTACGTACCGGTGGTATGTCGGGCACCTCCGGTGTCCGGAACCGCTAGAAGAAGACAAAGGAGCTGACCATGACCTGGAAGGCCTTTCACTCACGTGGCGAAACCCTCCGCTCCGTGATCGCGACTTCGGCCGTCCGTCGTGACGGCCTGCTGCCCATGGACGTCGAAGGCGTCTCCACGGGCTTCCGTGACGAGCTCGACCTGCTCGGCGCCCTCACCCTCAAGTGGCACACGCGCCTGTCGGGTCAGATCGACCGGATGCTGTCCCACCAGCCGATGGATCTCGACGAGGCCGTCGCGATCGCGTGGAGCAACGCTGCCCACGAGCTCGCCGGCGTCCGGTTGATCATCGACCACTACACCGCGAACCCGACCGACGACGCGATGGCCACGGCCATGGCCGCCGCCGCGTTCAAGGAGCAGCAGCTCCTGGCCGTCAACGCGGGCCGGACGTCCATCGCGGACGAGACCGCCCGTCGCGTCGGTTCCGAGATCGAGGAGCGGGCCCGCCTGCTGCACCGCGGCATCCCGATGATCCCCGCGGACGTCCAGTACGCGGAGCCCGAAGCGCCGCGCGGCACGCTCGTTGCGCGCCTGCGCGCTGTGGTCGCTGCCTGATCGCGACCCCCTGAGTTCAGCCCCGGACCTGACGCACCCTCCCTCCCAACCGCGTCGGGTCCGGGGCTGAAACGTCTCCACTGACGCTTCTCGGCCCAGAGCTCCCGGGTGGGCGATGATGGGGCCATGTCGAGCGACGCCCATCCCACCTCCACCAGTGGTCTGGCTGCCGGGCGGTTGCTGCTCGCGACTCCCGGCCTGCTCGATCCCAACTTCGTCGACACCGTCGTACTGCTGCTCGACGTGAACGACGACGGCGCCCTGGGTGTCGTGCTCAACCGACCCACCGTCCTGCCCGTCTCCGAGGTCCTGGGGGAGTGGGGTGACGTCGTCGAGGAACCCGAGGTGCTCTTCCAGGGCGGCCCGGTCTCGACCGACGGCGCGATCGCCGTGGCGCTCGCCCTTCCCGGTGGCGAGGACGCCGCCGGGTTCCGGCCTTGCTGGGGGCGGGTCGGCCTGCTCGACCTCGACACCCCGCGCGAGCTCGTCGCGGGCACGGTCGACCGGCTACGGATCTTCGCCGGCTACTCCGGCTGGGGCGTGGGCCAGCTCGAGGCCGAGGTGGCCGAGGGCAGCTGGTACGTCGTCCCCGGCGAGGTCGATGACGTGTTCGGCGAGGAGACCCGGAACCTGTGGCGCCAGGTGCTGCGCCGCCAGCCCGGTGACCTGGCCTTCCATGCGACGCGTCCGATCGACCCCGAGCTGAACTGACCTTCTTCGAGTTGAGACATTTGTGTCTCATGTGAGACAGTGATGTCTCACGAAGGAGATTCGAATGTCGACCCGCGACACCGTGCTGGCCGCAGCCCAGCGCCTGCTCACCACTGAACCCGCCGCATCCATGGCCCAGATCGCCGCCGCCGCCGGCGTCGGCCGGGCGACGGTGCACCGCCACTTCGCCACCCGCGAGGACCTGCTCCGGGAGATCGGCAGCCGGTCGCTCGACGCGTGGGAGGAGATCCTGGGCGAGGTCGACGTCGAGGGAGCGGTCGCGTCGCGCGACGCCGCGCGGATCCGCGTCGCGATGGACGACATGATCGGCCGGTTCGTCGCCGACAGCGAGGAGTTCGGCATCGCGTTGACCGACTCGACGGTCATCAACGACCCCGCACTCAAGGCGCGGGCCGACGCGCTGTTCACCCGCGAGGTCGCCCTCTACGCCGCGGCCCAGGCCGCG
>NZ_JBMCZA010000241.1:10983-11123 GCF_048654705.1 Nocardioides sp. CPCC 206348 | reverse complement strand
CTGCTGATCGCCGTCCGCGACGCCCTCGTCGCGGGTGACATCGCCCGCCGCGACGCGATCGAGCTCGTTCGTTCGACCTTCCTCGACGGCGGGGTCGCGCGATGACCCAGGTGATCCCCGACGCCCCGGCAACGACGGCG
>NZ_JBMCZA010000241.1:10273-10905 GCF_048654705.1 Nocardioides sp. CPCC 206348 | reverse complement strand
TGCAGGCCGGTGCCCTCGCGCAGCTCTGGATCGTCGATGTCTACGCACTCGTCCTCGCTGGCCTGCTCGTCCCCGTCGCCGCCCTCGCCGACCGCTGGGGACGCCGCCGGATGCTGCTCGCAGGCTTCACCGTGTTCGCGGTGGCCTCGCTGGCTGCCCTCGCCGCCCGCTCGCCCGGTGACGTGATCGTGGTCCGTGCCCTCCTCGGCGTCGGCGGCGCGATGATCATGCCGGCGACGCTGTCGCTGATCCGCGCCCTGTTCCCCGACGCCCGCGAGCGCGCGTTCGCGCTCGGCCTCTGGGCGTCGATGGCCGCCGTCGGCGGCGCCGTCGGCCCGATCGTCGGCGGTGCGCTGCTGCATGCGTACAGCTGGCAGGCTGCGTTCCTCGTCAACGTCCCGCTGATGGTCGTCGCGTTCCTCGCCGGCCGGGTGCTGCTGCCCGAGAGCCGCTCGGACCGCCCGGGACGGATCGACGCGACCGGAGTGCTGCTGTCGGTCGCCGGCATGGCGGCAACGGTCTACGCCATCAAGCACGTCGGGAAGTCCGGGCTGGACCCGGTCACGGTCGTCGTACTGCTGGCCGGTGTCGGGCTGGTGACGGCGTTCGTGCGCCGTTGCCTGCACCAGCCC
>NZ_JBMCZA010000241.1:454-10263 GCF_048654705.1 Nocardioides sp. CPCC 206348 | reverse complement strand
GGGCTGGACCCGGTCACGGTCGTCGTACTGCTGGCCGGCGTCGGCCTGGTGACGGCGTTCGTGCGCCGTTGCCTGCACCAGTCAGACCCGATGCTGGCGGTCGGCCTGTTCGCCAACCCGGTCTTCCGTTCGGGTGTGCTCACGGCGCTGGTCACCAGCACGGTGATGATCTCGCTGCTGTTCGTGGGAGCGCAATGGCTGCAGCTCGTGCAGGGCTGGACGCCGCTCTTCGCCGGCGTCGCGCTGCTCCCGATGGCGGTCGGCGGCCTGGTCGGTCCGCCGTTGGCGCCGGCGCTGGCTGCCCGCGTGGGCGCGCGCAACGTCCTGGTCGGCGGGCTCGTCGTCCTGGCGGCCGGACTGCTCGTGCTGTGGCTGCTGCCGCGTCCGATGCCGTACGCCGGCGTCGCGATCGCGTTCCTCCTCGCCGGTTTCGGTACGGCGGCACTGGGCCTGGCCTCGGCCCTGATCATGGGCAGCGCGCCGACCCACCAGGCCGGATCGGCGGCGGCGATGGAGGAGATGTCCTACGAGGTCGGTGGGGTGATCGGGATCGCGGTGCTCGGCAGTCTCGCCGGCATCGTCTACCGCGCCGGCCTGCCCGCCGGCGCCGACCACGCAGCGGTGGAGTCACTCACGGGTGCGCTGGGTACCCCTGCCGAAGCGGCCGCCCTGGCGTCGTACGCCGACGCCTTCGGGGCGATCGGGCTCGCGGGAGCCGTGATCACGCTCGTGGTCGCCGCGATCGTCTGGCGACAGCTGCCGGCTGACGTCGATGTCTCCGGTGGGCACTAGACTCTGGTGCCGTGACCACCATCGGATTCTCGACTGACACCGACACGCTCCAGGAGCGGCGGACCGTCCCGACCGACGAGGGTGACCACGAGCGGTTCTCCCACTACGTGGACAAGGACAAGCTCACCGAGGCCATGGTCATGGGCACGCCCGTCGTCGCCCTGTGCGGCAAGGTGTGGGTGCCGAGCCGCGCGCCCGAGAAGTTCCCGGTCTGCCCGGACTGCAAGGAGATCTGGGAGGGCCTCAGCGATGGGGACGCTCCCGGGGACGGGCCCGGTAAGGACTCGTGACGTCGCTCGGTCCGGCCTGGCCGGAGCGGGCAGCCTGGGGCACGGCGCCGTCGCTGCGTGCCTGGCAGACGGCCGCGCTCCAGGACTATCTCTCCCGCAATCCACGGGACTACCTCGCCGTGGCGACCCCTGGTGCCGGCAAGACGACCTTCGCGCTGACGGTCGCCGCCGAGTTGCTGGGGCGCCGCATCGTCGACCGGCTGATCATCGTCGCGCCCACCGAGCACCTCAAGCTGCAGTGGGCTGAAGCGGCAGCGCGCGCCGGGTTGCCGATCGACCCGACGTACTCCGCTGGCAAGGGCAAGATCGCCAGTGACTACGTCGGCGTCGCGGTGACCTACGCGGGCGTCGGCGTCAATCCGCTCGCGATGCGGATCCGCGCCGAGCGCTTCAAGACGCTCGTGATCCTCGACGAGATGCACCACGCGGGTGACTCGCTCAGCTGGGGCGAGGGCGTGCGCGAGGCCTTCGAGCCCGCCGCCCGTCGCCTGGCGCTGACGGGGACGCCGTTCCGTTCGGACGTCAACCCGATCCCGTTCGTCACCTACCAGCCCGGTGAGGACGGCGTCCCGACCTCGGTCGCCGACTACACCTACGGCTACGCCCAGGCGCTCGCCGACCATGTCGTCCGTCCGGTGCTGTTCCTGGCGTACTCCGGCGAGATGCAGTGGCGCACCCGCGCGGGTGACGAGATCACGGCCAGCCTCGGCGAACCGCTCACCAAGGACATGACGGCGCACGCGCTCCGCACCGCCCTCGACCCGAGCGGCTCGTGGATGCCGTCGGTGCTCGCCGCCGCCGACAAGCGCCTCTCCGAGGTACGACGACACGTCCCCGATGCGGGTGGACTCGTCATCGCGTCCGACCAGGACTCGGCCCGCGCCTACGCCAAGCTGCTCCGCGCGATCACGGGCGAGGCCGCCACCGTCGTCCTGTCGGACGAGAAGGCCGCGTCGAAGAAGATCTCCGAGTTCACCGACAACGACAAGCGCTGGATGGTCGCGGTCCGGATGGTGTCCGAGGGCGTCGACGTCCCGCGCCTCGCGGTCGGTGTGTGGGCGACCACCACCTCGACCCCGCTGTTCTTCGCCCAGGCCGTCGGGCGATTCGTCCGCGCCCGGACCCGCGGCGAGATCGCGTCGGTCTTCCTGCCGTCGGTCCCGAACCTGCTGACCTACGCCTCCGAGCTCGAGGTCGAGCGCGACCACGTGCTGGGCCGCAAGGTCAACGACGACGGCGACATCTTCGCCGCCGAGAACGACCTGCTCGCCCAGGCCGAGGCCGGCGACGCCGCCTCCGACGACCTGAACGCGACACCCTTCGAGGCGCTCGGGTCCGAGGCCCGCTTCGACCACGCGTTGTACGACGGCGCGCAGTTCGGCCACGAGGGCGAGGTCCTGTCGGGGTCGGACGAGGAGATGGACTTCCTCGGGATCCCCGGCCTGCTCGAGCCCGGCCAGATGCGGGAGCTGCTGCAGCAGCGCCAGTCCGACCGTCGCCGCACCAACAAGGCGGTCGAGGACGCACGCCCCGCCGACACGCTGGCGGACGTCACCACCCACGAGCACCTCGCCGTCCTGCGCCGCGAGCTCAACGGCCTGGTCGCGTCGTGGAACCACCGCACCGGCCAGGCACACGGCATCACCCACGCCGCCCTGCGCAAGGAGTGCGGCGGTCCCGCTGCCGCGGTCGCGAACGCCGAGCAGCTGCAGAAGCGGATCGACCGCGTCCGCGAATGGGCGATGCGCAAGTCCTCCTGACGCACGAAGTGTGGCAAGTGGGTGCGCGAAGTGTGGGTGTTGGGGCTCCGAGGTGTCGCAAACGTCAGGCGAACGGTCGCGCGCCCGGTCCCGGCCGGCTGCTCACCGTTCGCGGGTCGGCGACATGGTGGCCGGCCGCGCAGTGCACCTCGACGTGGATCGGTTCGTCGCAGTCGCGGTGGATGAACTCGATCGGAGCGCCCTTGGGGTCGGCGAGGTGCCGGTCTCCCCACTGGGTGATCGCCAACAGGATCGGCTGGAGTTCCAGGCCCTTGTCGGTGAGTCGGTACTCGTGGCGCGTGCGCGCCCCGTCGGGTCGATAGGGCTCCTTGCGGAGCAGGCCCTCGTCGACGAGCGTCGCGAGCCGGTTCGTCAGCACCTGCCGGGGGATTCCTGCATGCCGCCGGATGTCGTCGAACCGTCGTACGCCGAGAAAGACCTCGCGCAGTACGACGACCGTCCACCGCTCGCCGAGGATCGCCATCGCCCGGCCGAGGGTGCAGTTCTCGACGGACCAGGCCAGGGCCGGGGGAGCGTCGGTGACGGCTTGCTGGGTGCTCACGTGGCCAGCATAGGGCGATCTAGGTCTCATTGACAGACTCAGCCTCGGACTGGTTCCATGGAGGGATGACTGAGTCCGCGATCAAGACCCAGATCGACGTGGCGACGCTCGACGGGTTCGAGCAGCTGCACGCGATCCTCGACGGCCACCTGCCCCCGGCCCCGATCGCGGACACCCTCGGGTTCGTCGGCTTCGAGGTCCCCGAGCGCGGCACCGCGATCTTCGAGCTCGACCCCCAGCTGCGCCACTACAACCCGATCGGCAGCGTCCACGGCGGCGTCTTCGCCACGCTCCTCGACTCCGCGTGTGGCTGCGCCGTGCACTCCACGCTCGCCGTCGGCGAGGGCTACACGTCCCTCGACCTCACCGTGAAGTTCCTCCGTGCCGTCACTGTCGACTCCGGCCGCCTCCGGGCCGTCGGCTCGGTGATCCAGCGCGGTCGTCGTACGGCGTTGGCCGAGGCGAAGCTGTACGACGGCCAGGACCGCCTCGTCGCGTACGCCACGTCGAGCTGCATGATCTTCAGCTGACGAGCTCTCGGAGCCGTCGCTGCACGAGCGACACACCGTTCGCGCGCTGCGCTGCTCCGCTGAGCGTGGCTGTCGCCGTCGTACGGGCGAACGGTGTGTCGCTCATGCACCCGCCCGAACCACGTGCCCTGTCGGCGTCGTGCGCCAGACTGGACCCATGCCGTCGTACGTCGCGTTCCTCCGCGCCATCAACCTCGGGCCGAACCGGAAGTTCCCCAAGGCCGACATCATCACGGCGACCGAGGCCGCGGGCGGGACGGACGTGGCGACCCACATCAACACCGGCAACGTCCGCCTGACGATCGGGCTGCGGTCGCGGGCGAAGGTGGAGGCGGCGCTGGAGAAGGCGTACGAGGAGCAGGCCGGCTTCGCCGTACCCACTATCGTGTTCACGCCGGCTGAGCTCACGGCCATCGCCGAGGATGCCCGCGAGCTCACAGCGTCCCGCAACGATCTCGAGCGGCACTACCTCTACCTCCTCAAGGAGAAGCCCGACGCCGCGAAGGTCGCGGAGGTCGAGGCGCGCAGCGACGACGTCAACGCGGTCGTGGTGCGTGGACGGGCCGCCCATGTGCTGCTCGGTCCGGGCTACGAGGCCGGGGGAGTCGACCCCTACAAGCTCGAGAAGGCGCTCGGGGTCGTGGCCACCAACCGCAACTTCAACGTCGTCACCACGCTGGCCGACAAGTGGTGCTCCTGACGTTCGGGCGGCCCCTGCCCGTGTGACACCATGGAGTCGTGACAACCGCGAGCCCTGTCGAGGTGGATCCGGGAGTCGAGCAGGACCTCTCCCTCGACGCGACCACGAGACTCGACACCCCCTGGGTGACGATCGTGTGGAACGACCCCGTGAACCTGATGTCCTACGTCACCTTCGTCTTCCAGAAGCACTTCGGCTACGGCAAGAAGAAGGCGGAGAAGCTGATGCACGAGGTCCACGAGGACGGGAAGTCCGTGGTCAGCACCGGTACCCGCGAAGAGATGGAACGCGACGTCCAGGCCATGCATGAGTACGGCCTGTGGGCCACCCTGTCGAAGGCTGAGTGAGCGACGTGTCTGGATTCGTCCGGCATCGCCGGAGCAAGGTCATCCACGCGACCTTCCCGGTCTTCGAGGCCGACCTGCTGCGCTCCCTCGCTGCGCAGATCGTCGAGCTGCTCCACAACGAGTCGGCGATCCCGTCGGCCACCAAGGACCCGCTGGAGCAGATGCTCGACTTCTCCGGCCCGACCACCGAGCCCGAGGACCCGGTCCTGCTGCGGCTCTTCCCCAACGCCTACCAGGGCGACGAGGAGTCGGCCGGCGAGTTCCGTCGCTTCACCGAAGGTGCCCTGCGCGACGGGAAGTCCCGCGCGGCCGCCACGATCATCGACGTCCTCGAAGAGGCGGGCCTGCCGCAGGAGCCGACCGACGAGGACCTCACCATCGACGTCGAGCTCGACCAGGAGACCGCCCTGGTCTGGATGCGTTCCTTCACCGACCTGCGTCTCGCCCTCGGCACCCGCCTCGGGGTCGAGGAGGGTGACGACGACTACTGGGACTCACTGCCCGACGAGGACCCGCGTGCCCAGGCCCACCACATCTACGAGTGGCTCGGTTTCCTGCAGGAGACCCTGGTCCACGCCGTCAGCTGACGCCGTCAGGCCGGCTTGACCGCCACCACGGGGCAGTGCGCGTCGAGGATGACCCGCTGCGCGACGCTGCCCATGAGCAGCTTCCCGACGGGCGTACGACGACGCACGCCGACCACGACCAGGTCGGCCTGCACCTCCTCGGCCGCGGTCACCACCGCTTCCGCGACATCGGGTACGACGTCGTGGCGAACCTCGACCGCAAGTCCCTCAGCGACCAGGCGGTCGCGCAGGGCATCGATGTCGGTGTCGTGGGCGAAGCGGCTGTCGACCAGGGCGTCGCCGCGGGTGGCGTTGACGACCACCAGTCGCGCCCCGGCGGCGCGAGCCACCGCTTCGGCGTACTCGATGGCTGCCTTGCCGTAGATGTCGGCGCTGTAGGCCGCGACCACGCAGGTCGGCTTCAACGGATTCGCGGTGCTCATCGCTCCACCAGTTCCTTGTCGTCGTCCATGATCGTGGGCTCGGCGGATGCCGGTCGGCGCAGGCCGTTGAGAGTCACGGCGGTCAGCAGGATGGCGATCACGATGTAGACGATCACCGCCACGGGCTCGCCCCACAGCGTGCTCACGTCACCGCCGGACAGTGCCAGTGCCTCGGTCAGCTGGGCTTCCATCTTCGGGCCGAGGATCACGCCGACGATCAGTGGCAGGACCGGGATCCCGAACCGCCGCATGGCGAATCCCAGGGCGCCGAAGGCCAGCAGGAGAGCCAGGTCGAAGGCCTGGAAGTTGACGCTGTAGGCGCCGAGCGTCGCGAAGAACAGGATGCCGGCGTAGAGCTGCGGCCGGGGGATCTGCAGGAGCTTCGCCCAGAGGGGAGCCATCGGCAGGTTGATCACCAGCAGCAGTGTGTTGGCGATGGCCAGGCTGGCGAGCAGCGCCCACACCAGACCGGGCTCGTTCTCGAGCAGGAGCGGCCCGGGCTGGATGCCGTAGCTCTGCAGCGCGTAGAGCATGATCACAGCGGTCGCCGTGGTCGGCAGGCCGAGCGTGAGCAGCGGCAGCATGGTGCCCGCGGCCGAGGCGTTGTTGGCGGCCTCGGGACCGGCGACACCCTCGATCGCGCCCTTGCCGAACTCCTCGGGGTGCTTCGTCAGCTTCTTCTCGGTGATGTACGACAGGAACGTCGGCAGCTCGGCACCTCCAGCAGGAAGTGCGCCGAACGGGAATCCGTACGCGGTGCCGCGCAGCCACGGCTTCCAGGAACGCTTCCAGTCCTCGCGTCCCATCCAGGGCTGGCCGACGGGGATGATCTCCAGCGGCTTGCGCCGCAGGTGGGCGGCGACCCACAGTGCCTCGCCGATCGCGAAGATCGCGACGGCGACCACCACGATGTCGATCCCGTCAGCCAGCTTGGCCTCGCCGAAGGTGAGCCGCGCCTGTCCGGTCTGGGTGCCGATCAACCCGATGGTCAGGCCGAGGAACAGGGCGATGAAGCCGCGCAGCTTGGACGACCCGAGCACTGAGGTGACGGCGATGAAGGCCAGCAGCATCAGCGCGAAGTACGACGGCGCACCGAGCTTGACGACCACGTCGGAGACCCGCGGCATCAGGATCCAGAGCAGGACGGTGCCGATAGTGCCAGCGACGAAGGAACCGATCGCGGCTGTCGCGAGCGCCTGTGCTGCGCGGCCCCGTTTCGCCATCTTGTTGCCTTCGAGAGCGGTCACGACCGACGAGGACTCGCCAGGCGTGTTGAGCAGGATCGACGTCGTGGAGCCGCCGTACATGCCGCCGTAGTAGACGCCGGCGAACATGATCAGTGCGCTGTCCGGGCCGACGCTGTAGGTGACCGGCAGCAACAACGCGAGGGCCATCGCCGGGCCGATGCCGGGCAGTACGCCGACGGCAGTGCCGAGGAGCACGCCGACGCAGGCGAACAGGAGGTTCGTGGGGGTCAGGGCTTGCTGGAAGCCTTCGAGCAACATGTCCATCTCAGAGCACTCCATCCAGGATGCCGGCAGGGATCGGCACGCCGAGCAAGACGTAGAAGGCGTACCAGGAGCCGACCGACAGGGCGACGCCCACGGCGATGTCACGGACCAGGGTTCGGCTGCCGAGGGCGCGAGTGGCGCCGACGAAGAGCAGGGCGCCGGTGATCGCCCAGCCGAGGAAGTTGATCAGCGCGAGGTTCGCGACGAGGACGACCGCAAGCATCCCCATCGTCCGGACGTCCGTGCCCTGGGTGAGGTCGATGTCCTCGCCCTCGTCCGACTCCGGGATGTCGCCTCGCGCGGTGGCGATCGCGAGAAGGATCCCGAGCAGGACGAGCGCACCTCCGACGATGTACGGGACGGCGTACGGCTGCACCGGCTGGTCGGCGAATCCCTTCTCCAGGCCGAGGGCATCGACGAGGACGAAGCCCCCAACCAGCAGGAGGAAGGCCGCGAGGCCGTACTGCGCCTTGTCGATCATCGGGCGGGCGCCCGGTTCGTGGTGGGTGGTGGTCATGACAGTCCCAGCTCCTCGAGGGTCTCGGCCACGCGGGCGTCCTGGTCCTTCAGGAACGTCCCGAACTCATCACCGGTCGCAAAGCTGTCGATCCAGCCGTTGTCAGCCAGTGCCTTCTGCCACTCGTCGGTGGCATGCATCTCGGTCAGCAGTTCGACCAGGTAGTCGCGGTGCTCGTCGCTGATGCCCGGTGGGGCGAGGACACCGCGCCAGTTGGTGAAGACCAGGTCGATCCCGGCCTCAGTGAGGGTCGGCGCATCCACGCCGTCGAGGCGCTCGTCGCCGGAGACGGCGAGCACCCGGAGGTCGCCGTTCTCGATCTGGCCGGAGAACTCGCCGAGACCGGACATGCCGACCTGGATCTTCTCGCCGAGCAGGGCAGCGGTCAGCGGCCCGCCGCCGTCGTAGGTGATGTAGTTGACGTCGTTGGGGTCGATGCCCGCCACGTCCGCGAGCTGCATCGGGAACAGGTGGTCGGGCCCGCCGGGGCTGGAGCCGCCGCCGACCGTCACCGAACCGGGGTCGTCCTTCCACGCCGCGACCAGGTCGTCGATCGTCTTGAACGGCGAGCTGGCCGGAACCAGCACCCCTTCCTGCTCCTCGACGAGCCGGGCGATCGGGGTCATCTGCGTCGGTGTGGCTCCCGACTTGTTCGTGTAGACCGCCCCCACGACGCCGAGCCCCATCGTCATCATCAGGTCCTCGGCGCCCTCCTCGTTGAGCAGGCGCTGCATCGCAACGGTGCCGCTGGCCCCGATGACGTTGTTGACCTCGAAGCGGCCGGTGAGGTCGTTGTCCTCCAGTGCGTGGACGGCGGCCCGGCCGGTGAGGTCGTAGCCACCTCCGGCGCTGTTGGGGATCATCATCCGGAGCCGGCGGTTGTTGGGGTCGTCGGACCCGCGGGTGACGCCGCAGCCGCTGACAGCAGCGGCCAGGACGAGGGCGGTGAGCAACGCCAGGATGCGGAACATCCGACGACTCGGGTGCATGGGAACCTCCGTGCGGTTGGGGCGCGAGCGCCGTCACCGGCGATCCGTGCCAGCATGTCCGTGCGGTGTGGCGCCCGTCACGCTTGCGGACGCAAAGGAGGTTGTGGTCGTTGTGGTCGCACCCCTGAGGTCGCGCTTCCGCTCACCATGGCGTCGGGGTGAGCTCACCCTCGCGGGCAAGGTCCTGCTCCTGCAGCTGGCCGTGATCGCGGTCCTGCTCGCGGCCGTCGGGGTCCTGAGCATCCGGCAGTCCAATGCGGACTTCGCCGAGGAGCGCGGCGTCCAGATGCAGGACGTGGCCGAGTACGTCGCCGTCATCCCGGCCGTCCGGGAGCCCCTCGAGGAGTTCGCACGGGATGGGCTCGGCGCCGATGACCTCGCCCGCGCGCTTGCGCCGTACGCCGCCCAGGGCGTCTCACTGTCGAGCGCGACCGACGTCATGGTGGTCGGTCTGGAAGGCACCGTGCTCGCGGCGACCGACCCGAGCCGGGTGGGCAAGCCGGCCGACCTCGGCGACAGCAACGCGCTGGAGCTGGGCCGCGGCTGGATCGGAGACGTGGACGCCGATGGTGAGCGGGCCGTGGTCGGCCATGCTCCGGTCATCTCCGACGATCGCGGCACTCCGACGGTGGCGATCGTCGTCGCCGAGGTGACCTATCCGTCGGTCGGCGACCAGATCGCGACCGCAGCGCCTGACCTGGCCCTCTTCCTCGGCCTGGGCGCCCTGCTCGGCCTGCTCGGCACCTGGGCCGTCTCGCGCGTCGTACGACGTTCCACGCGGGGGCTCGGCACCACCGAGCTC
>NZ_JBMCZA010000241.1:0-365 GCF_048654705.1 Nocardioides sp. CPCC 206348 | reverse complement strand
GGCGGACCCGAGCCGGTGGGGCGGCCGGTCGACGACCTCGGCCTCGACCCGCACGTCGTCGCCCTGCTGACCGGTGAGGGCGCCGACGTCCGCGACGCCCTCGCCCTCGTCGGGAGTCGGGTGGTGGTCTTCAATCGCGGCCGGGCCTCGACCGGCGGCCGCGGGATCGGCACCGTCACGACGCTGCGCGACCGCACCGAGCTCGTCTCCCTGCAGGGCCAGCTCAGCTCGAACCTCTCGATCACCGACACGCTCCGTGCGCAGACCCACGAGTTCGACAATCGGCTGCACACCATCTCCGGGCTGGTCCAGCTCGGTGAGTACGACGAAGTGGCCACCCTCGTCGGCACCCTGACCCGGCACCG
>NZ_JBMCZA010000240.1:5034-5238 GCF_048654705.1 Nocardioides sp. CPCC 206348 | reverse complement strand
CGGCTCCAGGCCACCGACCAGCTCCCCCACGACCACGGCACCACGGCACGGATCATCGTCACCATCGACCAGGAGAGCCTCCAGCAGAAGGTGATCGACGCAGGCCTTGCCCGTGACGGCAGCCTGCCCTCCGACCAGCGACTCTCGGCAACCGCCGTACGACGCCTCGCGTGCGACGCCGACATCATCCCCGCCGTCCTCGGC
>NZ_JBMCZA010000240.1:4459-4974 GCF_048654705.1 Nocardioides sp. CPCC 206348 | reverse complement strand
CCGCGATCTGGCTCGCCCTGATCCTGCGCGACCGCCACTGCGCGTTCCCCGGCTGCACCCGGCCACCGATCGCCTGCGACGCCCACCACGTCGTCCACTGGGCCGACGGCGGCGCGACCAGCCTCGACAACCTGATGCTGCTCTGCCGGCGCCACCACACGATCGTCCACAACACCCCGTGGACCGTGCGCATCGATTCCGCCACCGGGAGACCGGTCTGGACGAGACCACCACCGGTCGACCTGCGCGGTCGCCTCTCCTACTCCCCCGCCCGCACCGCGGAGGAGATCGCCGCGGCGCTCGCGGCCGGGCGACAAGCCGGGCGGCCGCCGCCACAAGCCGCCTGAGTACGGGCGAGCCAGGACTCAGCGGGCCCAACAGGGCACGTGGCTCACGCGCGCGCCTCGCGCTCGGCGTCAACTCGTCCGAGGATCCACGCGGCCACGGTCGCCGTGACCGCGCCCACCAGGCCGATACCGACCAGCATGAGGCCAACAGCGACGACGCGTCCCGTG
>NZ_JBMCZA010000240.1:4210-4294 GCF_048654705.1 Nocardioides sp. CPCC 206348 | reverse complement strand
TCCAGAACGCGTACGAACGCCACCAACCGGAGAAGTCGAAGAGGGCGCAGTACCGGGAGAGCAATCAGGGCGACGTCGTACCAA
>NZ_JBMCZA010000240.1:1704-4200 GCF_048654705.1 Nocardioides sp. CPCC 206348 | reverse complement strand
ACGGTCGCCGTGACCGCGCCCACCAGGCCGATACCGACGAGCATGAGGCCAACGGCGACAACGCGTCCCGTCGTGGTGACAGGGAAGTAGTCGCCGTAGCCGACGGTCGTCACGGTGGTGCACGCCCACCACAGTGCATCGCCAAAGTTCAGGATGTTGGCTCCCCGGGCGTCCTGCTCCGCGTCCAAGGTGGCCAGCGCACCGAGCCCGACGGCGAGCGAGGCTGACCCGGTGACGTAGACGGCCACACGTCCGGCGAGCGAGTTGGCAGCCGAGCGGTCCAGAACGCGTACGAACGCCACCAACCGGAGAAGTCGGAGCGGGCGCAGCACCGGGAGAGCAATCAGGGCAACGTCGTACCAGTGGCGGAACGCGTAACGACGCCGATCCTCGGCAAGGATCAGACGGATCGCGAAGTCCGCCGCGAACGCACCCCACACGGTCCACGACACGACATTGAGGAACCCCGCGAAGTCGGAGTCCATCCTGGGGTCCAGCACCTGCCACGCATAGGCCACCAGGAACGCGACGGCCAGGAGGATGAGCGGGATCTCGGTGCGCCTTTCCCAACGCTCAACAGTCATGGCCGGAAGTGTTCCAGCGATCCCCCGACTGCGCGTCCGGTACCGCTACCTCGTCGCCCCTAGGATCGCGGCATGGCTGACCAGCCCCCGAACTGGGACACCTACCAGCCGCGCCGCGACGACACCCGGAGCGTCGGCCCCACGCCGCCGCCCACCTCGCCGTACGCGAGCGGGGGCACCTTCGCAACGTACAACGCACCCGCCGAGCAGCGTCGGGTACGACGCCGGATCGGCCTGTTGCTGGCTGGCGCCGTGGTCGTGGTCGGTGGCGCGGGGGTTGGCGTCTGGGCGATCGTCGAGGCGGCGACCGACGACAGTCCGTCGACGTCGACGACCCGCACCGTGACCGACACGGAGGTCAAGGTGGAGGTCAACGGCTCGGGCAGCGTCAACCTGTTCACCACCGCGGGCACCGCCGACCTGGCGTCCGCGCTCCGCGAGGAACGCGGATCGACGCAGGTGCTCGAGGTCGTGCTGTTCCACCACAACGCCGTGGTGACCGTCGCGGACAAGGACGCACCCGACGGGGCGCGGATCTACCAGTGGGACGGGGACCTGACGGCGGTCTCGGAATCGGTGGCGGTCCGCAAGCCGTTCGACCTGCTCGACCTCGAGGGCGACGTGCTCGCCGACCTCTGCGGCGATGACCCCAACCAGTGCACGGTCGTCGCCGGCCGCCCGCTCCCCGGTGACGACGGGGCGTGGCTCACCGTCGTGGGCAGTGGCGGCCCGCAGCGGACCGACCTGCGCGGCAACCCGGCCTGATCAGAGCCAGTCGCCGTCGACCTCGTTGAACAACTGGTCGCCACCCGCCAGCAGGTCCAGCATCGGGCCGACCTTCGGCAGCTCGTGGGTGAGGAAGTACCTCCCCGCAGCGCGCTTGCCGTCGTAGAACTCCCCCGCCTTGCCGTTCGCGGCCAGGAGCTGCTCGAGCCAGATCCACGCCACCACCACGTGGCCCGCGGCCTCCAGCCCCGTGGTCGCGTTGGCCAGGGCGACGCGCGGGTCACCGGACTCCCACGCCGACGCCACCGCGGTCACCAGGCCCTCCACCGCACCAGACAGCCGGAACGCGTACTCCTTCAACAACGGGCCGGCGTCACCAGCGCGGCCGACGGTCTCCATGATCGTCTCCTGCAGGAGCAGCAGCCCGCGGCCGCCGTCGAGCACGAACTTGCGGCCGAGCAGGTCCTGGGCCTGGATGCCGTGCGTGCCCTCGTGGATCGGGTTGAGCCGGTTGTCGCGATAGAGCTGCTCGACGCCGTACTCCCGCGTGTAGCCGTAGCCGCCGTGCACCTGGATCGCCAGGTCGTTGGCGGCCAGGCACCACTGCGACGGCCAGCTCTTCACGATCGGCGTGAGTACGTCGAGCAGGGCTCCTGCACGCAACCGGGCCTCCTCGTCCGGGTGGGTGCGCTGGTCATCCAGCAGCAACGCAGCCTTCAGGGCGAGCGCGAGCCCGCCTTCGACGTACGACTTCGAGGCGAGCAGCATGCGTCGCACGTCGGCGTGCTCGATGATCGGAACCGGTACGGCGGCCGGGTCCTTGCCGCCCAGCGGCCGGCCCTGCTCCCGCTCACGGGCGTAGGCGAGGGCACGGCGGTAGCCGGTGTAGCCGAGCGCGACAGCGCCCGCCCCGACGCCGATCCGCGCCTCGTTCATCATGTGGAACATGGTGGCCAGGCCGCGGCCCTCCTCGCCGACCAGCTCGCCGACCGCCCCCGGCTGGCCGGACGGCAGGTGCTTTCCCTCGCCGAAGTTGAGGATCGTGTTGACCGTGCCGCGGTAGCCCATCTTGTGGTTGACCCCGGCCAGCGTGACGTCATTCCGCTCCCCGCGAAGACCGTCCTCGCCGACCACGAACTTCGGCGTCGCGAACAGCGACAGTCCCTTCACCCCGGCCGGTGCACCT
>NZ_JBMCZA010000240.1:834-1694 GCF_048654705.1 Nocardioides sp. CPCC 206348 | reverse complement strand
TAGCCCATCTTGTGGTTGACCCCGGCCAGCGTGACGTCGTTGCGCTCCCCGCGGCTCCCGTCCTCACCGACCACGAACTTCGGCGTCGCGAACAGCGACAGCCCCTTCACACCGGCCGGTGCACCCTCGGCGCGCGCCAGCACGAGGTGGACGATGTTGTCGCCCATCTCGTGGTCGCCGCCGGAGATCCACATCTTGTTGCCGAAGATCCGGAACGTCCCGTCGGGCTGGCGGACGGCGCGGGTCGTGATGTCGGCGAGCGACGAGCCGGCCTGCGGCTCGGACAGGCACATCGTCCCGAACCAGCGGCCCTCCAGCATCGGTGGCACGAACCGCTGCACCTGGTCGGGCGACGCGTGGGCGAGCAACAGGTTCGCGTTGGCCATCGTCAGCATCGCGTAGCCGGCAGTGGCGGTGTTGGCCGCCGCGAACCAGGCGAAGCACGCTTGCTGGATGACGTGCGGCACCTGCACCCCACCGACCTCGGCATCCATCGCGGCCGAGATCAGCCCCGCGTCGGCGTACGCCCGCAGCGCGGTCGCGACCTCCGGGATGATCGTGACCGTCTCGCCGTCGAACTGCGGTTCCTGCTGGTCGCTCGTCGCGTTGTGCGGTGCGAAGTACTCCGCCGCCAGCGACGTCGCCAGGTCCAGGACGGCGTCGAACGTGTCGCGACTGTGCTCGGCGTACCGCTCGCGCGAGGTGAGCCCGGCGACGTCCAACCACTCGTGGAGCAGGAAGTCGAGGTCTCGTCGCGACAGCAGCAGGTCCGGGTTCACGACCCCAGCCTGCCTGAAAGGGAGTTGGGTGGGTGAGAGTGACCCCTGGGTCACTCTCACCCACCCAACTCCGGTCTACCG
>NZ_JBMCZA010000240.1:268-824 GCF_048654705.1 Nocardioides sp. CPCC 206348 | reverse complement strand
CGAGGTCTCGTCGCGACAGCAGCAGGTCCGGGTTCACGTCCCCAGCCTGCCCGACCGTCTCCGTAAATCGTTAGGCCACCAAGGCCCCGATGTACGACGGTTGGACACCTGATCGTGGTCCAGCAGGCCGGGATTCGACTCCATGTCGTCACCCAATTGATGAACGCTCGATACGAAAGAAGCGTAGAAACGAACCAGAGAGGAGGTGCCAGCGGTGTCCGCGACAACTGTGACCCTGCTGAACGCCTCCTACGAGCCCCTCGGCAAGGTGTCGTTCAACCACGCCGTCCGGATGCTCTTCCGCGAGGTCGCGACCGTCGAGGAGGGCCACGGCGACAAGACGATCGGACCGCACCCGTGGCCGCGCGTCATCCGCCTGGTCCGGTACGTCGCCACGAAGTGGATGTACCGACCGGCACCCTGGACCCGTCGCGGCGTCCTGGTCCGCGACGGCCACCGGTGCGCGTACTGCTCCGGTCGCGCCACGACCGTCGACCACGTGCTGCCGGCATCGCGCGGCGGCAGGTGGGCGTGGACGAATTGCGTCGCGGCCTGC
>NZ_JBMCZA010000240.1:0-147 GCF_048654705.1 Nocardioides sp. CPCC 206348 | reverse complement strand
TGGAGGAAACCACTCCACGCCGTCTTGGCGAGCGTGCCGCCGACGCTGATCCGGCGGATGCCCAGGTCCGCCGCCGCGGCGACGGTCGTGAACGGCGCGTTGATCAGCAGGTTCACCGGCTTCGGAGCGACCGCCGCGACGACGGCC
>NZ_JBMCZA010000239.1:120740-126136 GCF_048654705.1 Nocardioides sp. CPCC 206348 | reverse complement strand
GTCGAACCCAAGCCCGTCGAGCCCAAGCCGGTCGAGGTCGAGCCGGAACCGGTGGCGGCGACCAAGGCAGCCACCGAGGACGCCGAGATCGCCGACCTCGCCCAGGGGCCGCTCCTGACGCTCTACCGCGCTGCGGCCCTCACCGGGTTCGCCGTGGGCGCGGCCATGGTCGCGCTGACCTGGTTGTCGCTGCGTGGCTGTGAAGCCGTCCGGGGCACGTCCTCGTGCGGTGGCGGCCCGGGCTTCCTGCTGCTGATCGCCACGTTCGCGCTCTGTGTGCTGCTGGGCAGCGCCCTGCTGAAGGTCTTCCTCATCCCCGACCCCGGCAGCAGCAGCTTCCTCGCGGTCGGGCTGGTGGCCGTGGTGGCCCTGCTGTTCCTGATCGACCTGCTCGACAGCTGGTCGATGCTGATCATCATTCCGGTGCTGAGCATCGGCGGCTATCTCGCCTCGGTCTGGGTCACCAAGACGTTCGTCGAACCAACGGACGCCTGAGTCCCGACCACCGACAACAACGACCCGGCTCGATGAGCCGGGTCGCTGTGGTTGTCGAGCAGGTGACTACCGCGAGGCGGCGATCAGCTCCGCGATCTGCACGGTGTTCAGGGCAGCGCCCTTGCGGAGGTTGTCGTTGGAGACGAACAGCGCCAGGCCACGGTTGTCGTCGACGCCCGGGTCCTGACGGATCCGGCCGACGTACGACGGGTCCTTGCCGGCAGCGGCGAGCGGGTTCGGGATGTCGGTGAGCTCCACGCCGGCGGCACCGGTGAGCAGCTCGGTCGCCCGGGCAGCCGTCAGCGGCCGCTCGAACTCGGCGTTGATCGCGAGCGAGTGGCCCGTGAAGACGGGGACCCGCACGCACAGGCCCGAGACCCGCAGGTCGGGGAGCCCGAGGATCTTGCGGGACTCGTTGCGGAGCTTCTGCTCCTCGTCGGTCTCGTTGAGGCCGTCGTCGACGATGCTGCCGGCCAGCGGGACCACGTTGTACGCGATCGTGCGCTGGTAGACGCCCGGCTCGGGGAACGCGACTGCCTCGCCGTCGTACGCGAGCTCACGGGCCTTGTCGCCCGCCGCCTCGACGCGGGTGGCGAGCTCCTCGACGCCGGCGATGCCGGAGCCGGAGACGGCCTGGTACGTCGACGCGATCAGCCGGACGAGACCGGCCTCGTCGTGCAGCGGCTTGAGGACGGGCATCGCGGCCATGGTGGTGCAGTTCGGGTTCGCGATGATGCCGCGACCGGCGGCGATCACCCCGGCAGCGGCCTCGGGGTTCACCTCCGAGACCACGAGCGGGATCGACGGGTCCTTGCGGAAGGCCGAGGAGTTGTCGACCACGATCACGCCGGCGTCGACGAACCGCGGCACCAGCGCGCGGGACGCGGTGGCGCCAGCGGAGAAGAGCGCGATGTCCAGACCGGTCGGGTCGGCCGTCTCGGCGTCCTCGACCACGATCTCGCGGTCGCCGTGGGCCAGCACCTTGCCCGCGGAGCGAGCCGAGGAGAAGAACCGGATCGTGTCGGCGGGGAAGTTCCGCTCGAGGAGGATCTGGCGCATGGCGACGCCCACCTGGCCGGTGGCGCCGACGACTCCGATGTTCACGCCCATGATCAGCGTCCTGTTCCGCCGTACACGACGGCCTCGATCTCGTCCGAGCCCAGCTCGAAGGTGGCGTGTGCTGCGTTGACCGCGTCCTCGACCTGCGTCTCGGCGACGACGACGGAGACGCGGATCTCGGAGGTGGAGATCATCTCGATGTTGACTCCGGCCTCGGAGAGGGCCTCGAAGAAGCGTGCGGAGATGCCCGGGGACGAGCTCATGCCGGCGCCCACGATGGAGACCTTGCCGACGCTGTCGTCGTACTGCAGGCTCTCGAAGCCGACGGCCTCCTGGATGCGGGACAGCGCGGTCATCGCGGTCTGGCCCTCGCCGCTGGGCAGCGTGAAGGAGATGTCCGTGCGGCCCGTCGCGGCGGCCGAGACGTTCTGGACGATCATGTCGATGTTGATCTGCGCGTCGGCGACGGCGCGGAACAGGGCCGCGGCCTCGCCCGGCTTGTCCGGCACGCCGACCACGGTGATCTTGGCCTGGCTGCGGTCGTGGGCGACACCGGTGATGATGGCGGCTTCCATGGATTCCTCCTGGACTACATCCTCGGCCTTGACGACCCAGGTGCCCTCCTTCTCGGAGAAGGACGAGCGGACGTGAATGGGCATGTCGTAGCGGCGGGCGTACTCGACGCAGCGCAGGTGCAGGATCTTGGCGCCCTGCGCGGCCATCTCGAGCGTCTCCTCGTAGGAGATGCGCGGCACCTTGCGGGCGCGCGGCTCGATCCGGGGGTCGGCGGTGAAGATGCCGTCGACATCGGAGTAGATCTCGCACACGTCGGCCTTGAGGGCCACGGCGAGGGCGACGGCGGTCGTGTCCGAGCCGCCACGGCCGAGCGTGGTGATGTCCTTGGTGGTCTGCGAGACGCCCTGGAAGCCGGCGACGATGGCGATCGCGCCCTCGTCGATGGCGGCCTGGATCCGGCCCGGCGTGACGTCGATGATCTTCGCGCGGCCGTGCTCGGCGTCGGTGATCACGCCCGCCTGCGAGCCGGTGAAGGACCGGGCCTCGTGGCCGACGCTCTGGATCGCCATGGCCAGCACGGCCATGGAGATCCGCTCACCGGCGGTGAGCAGCATGTCGAGCTCGCGGGCAGGCGGGAGCGGGGAGACCTCGTTGGCGAGGTCGATCAGCTCGTCCGTCGTGTCCCCCATCGCCGAGACCACGACGACGACCTGGTGGCCGGCCTTCTTGGTGTTGACGATGCGCTGCGCGACGCGCTTGATGCCGGCGGCATCGGCGACCGACGAGCCGCCGTACTTCTGCACGACAATGCCCACGGGGGCTCACTCCTGGCTGTACGGGGAAGGGGACCTGGCCCCGGCCGCGATTCGGCCAGCGGGGCCGAGCCCGATTCTACCGAGGTGCGCGACAGGTTTTGACCGGCGTCCAGCGCGGTCGCCGTACGCCTGTCGTGGCGACGGGGCGAGGACCGAGGTTCAGTCGCCCAGCACCGCGGCCGCCACCTGGACCAGCTCGAGCTCCTGGGTGCGGTCGAGGTCGACGTCGAGACGGTCATGGGCGACCACGGACAGCAGCGCCTTCATGGACGCGCCGGCGAGGGCTCCCCACGCCGAGACGTAGGAGAACTGCCACCACCAGAGGGCTTCCTCGACGTCGCCGGCGTCGTAGTGGCGCACGCCCACCTCGAGGTCCGCCGCGATGCTCGTCAGGTCGTCGGAGAGCAGGCCCTCGATCATCTCGGGCTGGTAGGGGTCGAAGACGTAGCTGTAGGTGTCGAGGTCTCCGAGCAGCTCCGCCAGCTGGAGCCGGAGCTCGTCAAGGTCGGGATCGGGGCCGTCATCGGGCTGGAACTCGTCGCGCGGGGCGAAGTCCCGGTGCACGCCCAGCCGGGCGCCGGTGAGCGCGATCTGGCTGATCTGGAGCAGCAGCAGGGACACGGCCTGCCCGCCCGTGGCCTCGGCCGCGACCACGCGCAGCCCGTCGAGGAAGGACCGGACCGAGGCCGCGATGTCGTCGGCGAGACGCACCGTCTCCGTCTCGACGGCGATCAGCGCCTCGAGCGCCGCCAGTCCGGGAAGCTTCTCGGTCGTCACCTCGGTGACGTTGGTGTTGTCGCTCATGTTGCTGTCTGCCTTCCCACGAATGCCCGACCCAGGGTGACCTCATCGGCGTACTCCAGGTCTCCTCCCACCGGAAGTCCACTCGCCAAACGTGTCACGCGCAACCCCAACGGGCCGAGCATTCTCGTGAGGTACGTCGCGGTGGCCTCGCCCTCCAGGTTCGGATCGGTCGCCAGGATCACCTCGGTGACCGATTCGTCGGCCAGCCGGGTGAGCAGCTCCCTGATGTGCAGCTGCTCCGGACCGATGCCGTCGATCGGCGAGATCGCGCCCCCCAGGACGTGGTAGCGGCCGCGGAACTCGCGTGTGCGCTCGATCGCGACGACGTCCTTGTACTCCTCGACGACGCACAGGATCGTGGGGTCACGGCGTACGTCGCGGCAGATCCGGCACTGGTCGTCCTCGGCCACGTTGAAGCAGATGCTGCAGAACTTCACCTTCGCCTTGACCTCGATCAGCACCTCCGCGAGGCGGCGTACGTCGGCCGGGTCGGCCTGCAGCAGGTGGAACGCGATCCGCTGGGCGCTCTTCGGACCGACCCCGGGCAACCGCCCGAGCTCGTCGATCAGGTCCTGGACAACGCCTTCGTACAACGTCCGGGTCCGCTCAGAATCCGAGCTGGCCCGGCGTACCGGGCTGGCCCGCGCCGGGCAGTCCGCCCGCGAGCGGGCCGAGGGTGTCGCTGGCCAGCTCGTCGACCTTGGTCCGGGCGTCGCGGAACGCGGCGACGATCAGGTCGCCGAGGTCGGCCAGCGCTGCGGCGTCGGTGCCGTCGAGGGCTTCGGGGGTGATGTTCACGGCGGTCAGCTCACCGACGCCCGACACGGTCACCGTGACGACGCCACCGGCGACCGAACCCTCGACGCTGGTGTCCGCCAGGCGCTCCTGGGCGGACTGGAGGTCTTCCTGCATCTGCTGGGCCTGCTGGAGCAGCGCACCGAGGTCCAGGCCTCCGAGGGCGCCGGCGAGGTCGCCACCACCGGGGAGGGCGTCGAACGGGTTCTGGCTCATGGTCATCTCATCTCTGACGGGACCGGAGGGTCCAGGGTGGGCGGTGCAGCGCGGGGTCAGCCGCGCGGGATCTCTTCGATGACGCGGGCGCCGAGCTCGCGGGCGAGCAGCTCGGCACTGGACTCCTCGTCGACCTCGGCGTCGTCGAACGCGACCGCAGCGTCGGGATCCTGCTTCGGCGCCTCCGCCTCGGCCTGGATGTCGGCCATCCGGGGACGCCGGGAGACCGGCTCCTCGGCGGGGGCCGGGTCACCCTCGACGGCCCACGGCGGGGCGTCGCTGACGGGCTCGTCGTTGGCCGGTGCGGGCGTCGACGGCGGGGCCGGGGCTGCCGCCGGGGCAGCGGCCGGGGCGGGTGCCTGGGGCGCGGCGGGGGCGGGCGGGGTGTGCGCGGTCGGGTCGGCGGCCGGGTCGATGATCGCCTCGATCCGCACGTTGGCGCCGATCTCGTCGATCACCGCCTGCTGCACGATCTCGGCGTGCCCGCCGGACTCGAACGACTTGCGCGGTCCGTCGGACTGGAAGCCGAGGCTGAGCACGGCGTTGTTGAAGCCGACCACCTGGGAGTTCTGGGTCAGGTGGATCCAGGTGACCCGCTTGACGCCCTTGACCCGGTCGATCACCGACGGCCACAGCCGCCGGATGTCGACGAGCGTGAGCGCACCACCCGCAGGCGCGGCGGCCGGCTCGGCCGGG
>NZ_JBMCZA010000239.1:118312-120666 GCF_048654705.1 Nocardioides sp. CPCC 206348 | reverse complement strand
GCCGCTTCGACGGGGGTCTCGACGGGCGCCGGCGCGACGGGACGCTGGGGCGCGGCGGGCTCCTCCGCCCGCTCGGGCGCGGCGCGCTCGGCACGGGACGGAGCCGGGCGATCCTGCGCAGGCGCAGCCGCGGGGGCCGCGGCCGGAGCAGACTCGGCGGACGTCGTACCGCTGATGGCGGCGCGGCGCTCGAGCCGGTCCAGGCGGGCCAGGACGCCCTCGGTGCTGTGGTCCGCCGCGGGCAGCAGGATCCGTGCGCAGATCAGCTCGAGCAGCAGGCGGGGAGCGGTCGCCCCCCGCATGTCGGTGAGGCCGGTCGCGACCAGGTCCGCGGCCCGGGTGAGCTCGCCCCGACCGAACGAGGTGGCCTGGGCGACCAGGCGGTCGGCCTGGTCACCGGACACGTCGATCAGTCCTGAGGCCGCGGCGTCGGGCACGGCGGAGATGATCACGAGGTCGCGCAGCCGGCGCAACAGGTCCTCGGTGAAGCGGCGCGGGTCCTGCCCGGTCTCGATGACCTTGTCGACCACGCCGAAGACGGCGGCTCCGTCGCCGGCTGCGAACGACGACACCACGTCGTCGAGCAGCGTGTCGGGCGTGTAGCCGAGCAGGCCGGCGGCGAGCTCGTAGGTCACGCCCGCGGGGCCGGCACCGCCGAGGAGCTGGTCGAGCACCGAGAGCGTGTCGCGCGCCGAGCCGGCGCCAGCGCGGACCACCAGCGGCAGGGCGGCCGGCTGGATCGTGACGCCCTCCCGCTCACAGAGCTCGGAGAGGTACGACGACAGCAACCGCGGCGGGATCAGCCGGAACGGGTAGTGGTGGGTCCGCGAGCGGATGGTCGGGATGACCTTCTCCGGCTCGGTCGTGGCGAAGATGAAGCGCAGGTGGGGCGGGGGCTCCTCGACCAGCTTGAGCAGGGCGTTGAAGCCCTGCGTGGTCACCATGTGGGCCTCGTCGATGATGTAGACCTTGTAGCGGCTGCGCACGGGTGCGAAGAACGCCTTCTCGCGCAGGTCGCGGGCGTCGTCCACACCGCCGTGGGACGCGGCGTCGATCTCGATCACGTCGATGGAGCCCGGGCCGTTGCGCGCCAGGTCGCGACAGCTGTCGCACTCACCGCACGGGTCGGCGATCGGGGCCCGCTCACAGTTGAGCGCGCGCGCCAGGATCCGGGCGCTCGTGGTCTTGCCACAACCTCGCGGACCGGAGAACAGGTAGGCGTGGTTGACCCGGTTCGCCGCAAGGGCCGCACGCAGCGGTTCGGTCACGTGCTCCTGCCCGATCACCTCGGCGAAGGTCTCGGGCCGGTAGCGGCGGTAGAGCGCGAGCGGGGAGTCCACGTGTGAACACTAACCAGCCGGGCCGACAGCACCACAGGGCCCGGCCCAAGGCGACCGGGGAGCGGTCACTCGATCCGGTTCTCGTGGACCGTCGACTGCAGCGTCGTCTGGTTCAGGTCGAGGTACAGCTGGCTCTCCGTGAGGGACAGCGTGAGCACGTTGCGGCGTTCGATCGCAGCGACCGCGGAGTCGATGAAGCCGGGGTCGAAGCTGCGCACGACGAGGTCCTGGGCGCGGTGGATGCGCTTGCCCGACCACGTGGCCATGAGCCGGGCGGGGTCCCGATGCGTGTAGACCGCCACCCGGTCCGCCAGCTTGCTGCCGTGGTGCAGGCGCTCGGCGTCGGGTGCGCCCACCTCGATCCACACGGTGACCTGGCCGGTGGGGTCGCGGACGAGGACGGCCGGCTCCTGGGTCGAGGAGATGCCCTCGCTGAACGCGATGCCTTCCTCGTACTCCATGCAGTAGGCCAGCAGCCGCGTGAGCATGTACGCGTCGGTCTCGGAGGGGTGCCGCGCCACCCGCAGGGTGAAGTCCTCGTAGACGCCACGGTCCATGTCGGCCCACTGCACCGTGAAGGTGTGCATCATCGAGCCGGTCGCCATGTCGATCGACACTAGTGGCGCGGGCCCCGGAGGACACAAAGGCCCCCCGTGCACCTGACAGAGCTCACTTACCCTTGCTGCCTTCCGGCCCTGGGGGAGTTGGGTGAGGTGCCACCGCACGGGGGGTTGGCAGCACTTTAGTCGACCACCGGGTGCCGGCCGCAATCAGGTGGCGATACGCCAGCGCACTCCGGAACCGAGGGTGCAGCTCTGCATCGTCAGTCCCGTGCCGACCTCACGGTGGGCGACGCCGAGGCACAGGCCGCCGCGGACCAGCCGTAGCGAGACCCCTCCGGCGGGGTTGGCCAGCACGCGCCACCGCTGGTTGTCCTGCGCCCCGCAGCCCCAGGTGCCGACCTGGCCACCCAGGTCGGAGCCGTAGGCGTCGAAGCAGCGACCGGTGAGGACG
>NZ_JBMCZA010000239.1:115024-118258 GCF_048654705.1 Nocardioides sp. CPCC 206348 | reverse complement strand
GGAGGGCCGAGTCCCCGACCGTGCCCGCGGGGACACCGGCCGGCCGTCCCGACACGAGCTGGACCAGGGTGCGTTCCCCCGCGCTCGGCGCCAGCGTCGTCCAGGCGGACACCGCGGGCGTCCGGAACGACCAGCTCATCGCGAGCGTGGGCCCGCACGCGCGATGGGACAGCACGGCGCCGGAGAGGATGCTCCCGCTCGCAGGCAGCACGCAGGTGCCATAGGTCTTGCTGACGATCGCCGTGCCGGTGACCGGGTGCTCGACGATCCGGAACCGCTGGGCCGACACGGCCCGGCACTTCTCGAAGACGACCTGGCCCCGCGAACGCGCCGCCAGGCAACCACCGCCCGCTCGCTGGATCGCATAGGTCGTGGACTTCCGCACCGTGAATGCGGTGAGGGACCCGGACGAACCGCGCTGCACCACCCGGTTCCGGGTGTCCGCGCCGATGACCAGCCGGGACTGCGTGTTGAGGATCGTGTAGCGCGAGGCCGGCGTGACCGCGACATTGCGCCAACCGCTCACCGGGCCCGCAGCCGGGGCGGGATCGACACGGAACAGCACCACGCCCGTCGCCGTACGGCCGGTGGAGTCCCGCACGATGTAGCGGACGAAGTCCGTCGTACGGCTCGCCACCCGCGGCGGGAGGTAGGTCACGACGTCGCCCGACCTGGACAGCCGTCCACCCAGGTGGCTGCGGGAGGCGACACCGGACAGGGCGAGAGCGTTGCCGTTCGCGTCGTGGTCGTTGGCGGTGGGCCGGAACCGGTACGCCGTCCCGCTGGTCTGGTGGACCACCAGGTCCAGGGCGGCGTACGGCGGCAGGGGCACCGTCTGGGCCGGGACGACCTCGAACGGTGACACGGCGCGGGCCAGTCGGTCGTTGCGAAGGCGCAGGATCGCACTGAGCTCGGTCCCGTCGAAGCGGTGGAACTGGTTGCCCGAGTTGATGGTCGCGCCCTCGGGGCCGTTCGTGTGGTTGTCGTGGGCTCCCCAGACGTGGCCCAGCTCGTGCCGCGTCACCACCCAGGGCGTGCCGGTGCCGCCGTTCGCGCTGACGCCGTTGGCGCTGGCGATGGTCCACACGTAGGCGACACCGCCGCCCCCGGATCCGCCGTGCCACAGGGCAACGGCGTCGACACCGGAGTCGGCCTGCGCCGTACGCCACTCCTCACGGACGTCGCCGAGCGGCGATTCGTAGCCGGCGTAGGGCTCGACGGCCGCCGCCGCGCGGATGATCACGCGCCCCGTCGCCGGACGGAGCCGTGCGTCTGTCTCGTAGGCGGCCTGCAGGACCACGGTGTTGAGCTCGACGGCGTCGAGGGCACGGGCCACCGACCCGTTGATCGTGGCCGCGTCGCTGAACCAGCGGTTCGCCAGGTCGTACCCGACGCTCCAGCGGTAGGTCTTCGCCCCGACCTGACCCGGGACGACCGAGACGTTGCGGGACGTGTCGGTGGCCGACGGCCAGGCGTACGTCGTCGGCTGGGACAGCCCGCGGGTGCCGACGACCGTGGAGCCGACGAAGTGCCAGGTGCCACCTCGGTCGAAGATGACCAGGCCCTCGACCTTCCCGTCGGAGCGGAGCACCGCCGCAGCGCTCGCCCCGGGCACGCCGTCCACGGTGCCGAGGTAGGAGCGTTCGGCCGGAGCGGCCTCGGCGACCAGCGCACCGCTCGGCTGCTGGACCAGGACCTCGAACCCGGGTGCGCGGGTGCTGACCCGGGTCAGCCGGACCTTCAGGCTGCGCCCGTCCCGGGTGACGGTGCGCTCCAGCACCGACGGTGGTGCCGACGCTGCCACGGCCGATCCGGCCGATCCGGCCGATCCAGTGGTGTCGGCGGACGCCGATGCACCTGCCGGTGCTCCCGCGGGCAGGGCCAGCAGGCCTGCCAGCACGACCGCGAACACTCCCAGCGCACAGCGCTGCCGATTCCCCATTGCGAGACCCTCCCCAGGACGACGCTCCGCGCATCAGTGTGCTGCACCCCCGCATCGATGTCGAGGCGCTGAGGCGTGGACGATTTCATGCCGCCGCCGGGCGGCGGGTAGCCTCCTCCGCGGAGGTATCGCCTAGTGGCCTATGGCGCTCGCTTGGAAAGCGAGTTGGGTTAACGCCCTCCGGGGTTCGAATCCCCGTACCTCCGCCACAGGACGGCGCCGACGCCCAGTCGGCGCCGTTCGTCATTGCTTGCGCGGAATCCGGGACGCGAAGCCCTAACGTTGGTGAGTGAACATGTTGCGTCCCGCACGAATCCTGGCCTGGTGCGCTGTCGTGCTCATCCTCGGACACATCGCCGGGCTGGTCGCCCGCGAGGGGTTCGACGTCTACGAGACCAAGTACGGGCTGATCCGTCAGTTCGACCTGAACGCCGAGGGCAACCTCGCCGCGTGGTTCTCCTCGTTCCTGCTGATCTGCTCGGCCGCACTGTGCCTGCTGGTGGCCCAGGTGCGCCGTCTCCGGCAGGAGGCCATCGCGGGCCGCTGGGCGATCCTGTCGGCGTTCCTGCTCGTGATGGCGATCGACGAGACCGCCCAGCTCCACGACATGGCCAGTCGTCCGCTCCGCAACGGCCTCGGCCTGGACTTCGGGGTCCTCTACTTCGCCTGGCTGATCCCCGCCCTGCTCATCGTCGGCGGCGCGGCGTTCTACTTCGCACCGGTGGTGCGCAACCTGTCCGACGCGATCCGGCCGCAGCTCATCGTCGCGGTGGTCGTCTACCTCGCGGGAGCCGTCGGCTTCGAGATGGTCGGTGGCAGCGTCGTCGACGAGGGTCGCCAGTCGCTGACCTACCTCGCCGTGATGACGCTCGAGGAGAGCCTCGAGATCCTGGGCGGGTTCCTGTTCCTCACCGCCCTGCTGAACCAGGTGCGCGAGCTGCGCCCGGCCCTGGTCCTGCGCTGGACGGGCGAGCTGCCCGAACTCACCCTCGCCGAGGACCGCGCGGCCTCACCGACGGAGTTCTGAGCCGCCACCCGTACGACGGCGGGCGAGCACCGGGCGCAGCACCAGCAGGATCACCAGCGCACCACCGCCACCGAGTCCCCACCAGACCGCGTTGTCACGGGCGTCGGCCAGCAGGTCGGCGCGCTCCCGCGGCACCTTGGCCCGCGGTACGACGTCCGCCTCGTGTCCTTCGGCTCCCATCCCGTTGACGTCGCGGAGGATCGCCTCCACCGGTTGCACGACGCCGTAGCCGGTCAACGGGCTCGCGCCGTCGCTGTTGCCGCTC
>NZ_JBMCZA010000239.1:106087-115014 GCF_048654705.1 Nocardioides sp. CPCC 206348 | reverse complement strand
ATCCCGTTGACGTCGCGGAGGATCGCCTCCACCGGTTGTACGACGCCGTACCCGGTCAACGGGCTCGCGCCGTCGCTGTTGCCGCTGGCCGTGCCCTCGAGGCGTGCCTCGAGCTGCCGCGCCGTGTCGCCACGGTGGACCGACCAGACGACGGCCGCGACGCCCGCGACCTGGGCAGCCGCCCAGTGGGTGGACACCGTGGTGACCACGCACCACGCGCCGTTGAGCCCCTTGGAGACGGAGCCGGTACCGGGTGCGGCGAGGTCGATGCCCGAGTTGCGGAGCACACCATCAGTCGGCGTCGACACACCCACGGAGACGACACCGTCGCCGCCGGCCGGCCAGACGTCCGCGATCGCGTCCTCACCCGGCGAGGCGTGGTCGTTGGCGTAGGAGTCGAGGAAGGAGTCGTCGTTCGCCGGCCGGTCGCCCGCGGCTGCGATCACCAGGACGCCGGACGCGACCAGCGCGGCCACGGCCTTCTCCAGGGAGTCGGTGTGCAGCACCTCCATCGGGATCACCACGATGGTCGGGCCCTTGAGGGCCCCGCTGCGCCGCCGGGCGGTGACATCCCTGAGGTGCCGTTCGAGGGCGTCCGACATCGGGACCAGGAGCCCGTCCTGGTCCTCACCGCGCGGCACGTTGTAGAACGGCTCGTCGACCAGGCGGGCGCCGGGGGCGATGCCGACGGGCACCGCCGGCTTCGGCTGGTTCGGCCCGGCGATGATCCCGCCCACGACCAGCCCGTGGGGGCTCTTCACCGGCGACGGGCCGCGCTCGTCCAGGCCCGAGATGCCGCTGTCCACGACGACGACGGTCACCCCCTCACCGGGGCGCTTCCCTGCCCGGCGCGCCTGGGACCAGGCCTGCGGGACCTGGAGGGCCTCCATCGCGGTGTTCTCGCCGGTGACGGGACGCTCCACGTCGTCGTCGGGCGACACGGAGCCACACTCCGGACCCTCCGCGGCGGCGGCCCGTTGCGCCACCGAGGCCCCGGGAACCAGCAGGATCGGCACGCACGAGATCGCCGCCAGCGAAGCGATCAGCGGTCGTCGTACGGTCACGAACACGTGTTCTTGTCCTCGTCGGCCTTCGACGGCGAGTTCGTCGTCGGCGGGCACAGGGCGGCGAGGACCGACAGGTCGGCGCCGGGCTGGAACAACTTGTTCCACGAGTCCGGGACGACGACCGCGGGCACGTTCTTGTAGCCGAGGCGCTCCACCTCGAGGCCGCCGGCGACCGAGTTGGTCCGCCCGCGGTCGTCGATGAGGAAGATGGTCCCGCCGCGGGAGGTCGTCCACTCCGCCGAGCGGACCAGGGCGCCGCGGCCGGACATCACGTTGACCTCGCGCTCCCCCTTGGCCACGCCCTCGAGCATGGCCGATCCCGACGGCACGGTCGCGAGCAGTGCGCGGGGCGGCTCGCCCTCCTCGGTGACGAGCTGGGCGCAGATCTGGTCGTCGGCACCGGCCGAGCCACCCAGCATGGCTTCGGGCCAGGCAGCGGCGCCGTACGGATCGGCACTCTCGTCGATGTCGAAGTCGGCACCTGCCGAGCGCTTGAGCTCGATCGGCTTCCGGCCGGCACCCGGGAGGGTCGTGTTGCGCAGCACGGCCGCGGCGAAGTCGGACAGGATGACGAAGCCGGTCCTGGTCGCCGCGAGGGTCCGGCCGGAGTCGAAGTAGTAGTCACCGACGCGTGCACCCTTGGTGTAGCCCGGGAGGTCCACGGGGTTCCCCAGGCCGGCGATGCCGAGGCCCGTCGCGTCCAGGGGCCCGCCGACCGGGAACAGGGAGAGCCACTCGTCGGGCACGGTGATCACGTCGGTGGGCGAGACGCCGACCGCGATGTAGAGGCCGTCGTTGTCGGCCGGCAGCGCATAGCTGTAGGCGCGACGCAACGGACCCGAACCGGCCTCCGCGATGAGGTAGGGCCTGCCGCTGCCGGCGCCCTTCACCACGAATCCGTCGCCCGGCGTCAACGAGACGCCGGGGCGGTCCGTCACCTCGGTCTTGATGCCGCGATCACTGGCCGTGCAGGAGGTCCAGCCGCTGTTGATCAGCTGACCTGCGGCAGGCACCGTGGCGGGCGCATCGAGGATCCCGATCGGCGAACCCTTGTCCTGCTTGTCGAGCTCGTCCTCCGGCACACTCTTGGTCTTCACCTCGGCACCCAGGATGAGCTGGGCGGAGGTGACGTTGATGATCTGCCGCAGCCGCGGCTGACCGGGCACGGCGTCCTCCTCGAGGATGACGTAGAGCGCACCGTGGTCGTCGGTCACCAGTCCGGGGGTGTCCCAGTTGGCCGGCGGACGGTCGGTGAGCGCGCCCGCCACGGCCGCGCCCGCGATGAGCAGTACGGCGAGCGCGACGCCACCGACGATCATCCGGCCCGGTCGCGCCGGCTCGACCTCACGCCCGCCGGGCGCCCCCGACACGAACGCGGTGACGAGCCGCCGACGGCTGAAGGAGTACGCCTCGACAAGGTCCTTCTTGGTGGCCATCAGATCGCCTGGCGGACCTGGGTGAAGAGCCCGACGGCCACGACCAGCAGGGGCAGCAGGGTCAGCAGGGCGACCGACTCGAGGACGTCGCCGAGCCGGCCCCGTCGTACGGACGGAACCGAGGGCGACAGGGTCGCCGTCAGCAGGACCGCACCCAGCACCGCCAGCAGGACCGACAGCGTGGGTCGCCAGTCGTCATGCATCGAGAGCACTGCGAGGGCGGTCACGGCGAGACCGGCGATGCCGGTCCCGAGCCCGAGCAGCACCTCGCTGCCGGTGCGGTACTGCCGCGTCCGCAGCATCACGATGAGGCAGGCGTCGACGGCGAGCAGCGTGCCGCTCACGCCGAGGCTGACCGCCAACGGGGCGACCAGGACGAGCAGCACGCCGACCGTGCCGGAGATGGCGAGCAGGATCTCGTGGGCGATCCGGGCGTCCGCCGCGACCCGGGCGTGCTCGATGTCCTCGGGGTCGGCGGTGATGTCGGAGGGGGCGAAGAGCTGGTCGACCCGGGTGGAGGTCGCGCCGAGGGCGAGCCACGGGAAGACGCTGCCGGCCAGCACCACGAGGGCCAGCACCGTCGTGAGCAGGGGTGCGGGCTCGAAGCCGTCACCGTCGGCCGAGCGGAGGTACAGGCCGACGACCAGCGCGAGCACCCCGATGACGATCGGCGGGAACACCAGGGTCCGCCCGGCGCCCAGTCCGATGACGCAGACCAGTCCGGCCACCAGCGCACCCGCCCCGGCGAAGGCCAGCGGTTCGGCGAACAGGTCGGCGCCCATCGGCGCGAACATCACGCCCGCGGCAGCCGCATAGGCAGCACCGAGCCACGAGACACCGACCGCGGCCTCCGGCTCGTGCTGGGCGCGGGACAGCACGATCCCGCCGGCACACAGGGCGAGGGCGACCAGGGCGGTCGCGGCACCCGCGAGGTCCGAGCCGCGCTGGATGAGCAGCGCCACAAGGCCGAGGAAGAGGAAGAGGCCCGCCGCCGCCAGCGCCGTACGACGCCCGGAGGCGGGCCGCCAGGGCTGGAGATCGTGCTCGACGACATCGGTCATCGCCTCGACCACGTCGTCGTAGACCCGCGGGGGCGGGTCGTCGACACCGGCGGAGACGGTGAGCAGGCCGCCGTCCTCGATGCCCTGCAGGATCAGTCCGGTGTCGGGGGCGAGGCGACGACCGTCGGCCGTGCCGACGCGGTAGCCACCGTGGACCGTCGCGGGATCGAGCAGCCCGACACTGCGGGCCAGCTCGGGGAGCAGCTCCGCGACCGGAATCGCTCCGGGGAGCACGAGATCCACACGCCGTGTGCCCGAAGTGACCGTCACCCGGACCAGCCCGGAGGCCACTGCCCCCGAAACCCGACCTGCCTGTGTCATCTGCTCAACCCTTCCCGAGACCGTGGTCCCATCCTGACATCAGCGAAAGGGACCGACGCGTGTGCGTCGGCCCCTCGCTGAGGTGTGGCTGGTCAGAACTCGAAACGACCGGCGCCGCGCTTGTCGGCAGCCATGTACTCGGCGTTCGACTGGTAGACCGTCTTGTGGCTCTCGTCGAGCAGGTCACGCATCTCCTGCATCGCCCAGTCCCAGGCAGCCTTCGCGGTGCGGTAGGCCTCCTGCTGGTTGCCGGACCACGTGGCGACATCGTTGGCGATGTCCTTCTCGAGGTTGTTGAGGGACTCGTCCATGCGCTGAACGGTCGTGTACATGTTCTGGGCGGCGGTGTCGAGCTCGCCGTGGTTGACGCGAAGGCCGTCGAGGCTCATATCAAATCTCCTTGGGTTCTCGTCCGGCTCAGAGGTTGCCGAGCTTGTTGATGAGGTTGTTCATGCCACTGCCGGCCTGCTGGTCGACGGCGACGTTGTCCTTCTCGGTCTCGGTCAGCGACGCGTGGAACTTGTCCAGCGCGGTCGTGACGACCTTGTGCTTCTCGGTCCATGCCTGGTGAAGGACCATGAACGCACGACCGCCGTCGCCCTCCCACTTGCCCTTCAACGCGCTGATCTGGCCGTCCAGGGTGTTGGAGTGCTTGCCGAACTCATCCTTGGCCTGGATGACTCGATCGGCGATCCGCTTGAGTGCGCCTTCTGCCTGTCCGAACTCGACAGTCATGTCTGTTCTCCCTTGGTCTCTGGTTGCGGCCGGATCATGTGACTGGCCACTGGTTGCGGTTTACCTCTTTGAACTGGCTCCCGAGTGCTTTCAAAGAGCCGACGCGATGGGTGGTACCCCTGCCACGGACAGGGCTAAACATCAACCGGTGACTTCCCACAGATGACGGAAGAAGCCGACGGCCACCACGAGGGCTCCGAAAGCGAACGAACCGCACACGGCTTCGGCGACCTCGGCACGTCGTGACCACCAGGCCGAACGCCAGCCCCGACCGACCAGAACCCCCACCAGGACAAGGATTGCGGCCAGGGCGATGGCCGCCATCGCGAGGAATCCGGGCAGGCTGGAACCGTCCGACGGCTTGCCCGGACCCATCACTCCGAGCACGACTAACGCGACCAGACTGACCGAGATGACGCCGGAAAGTCGCAGCAACCTGCGCGCCAGGACATGGCGATAGCTGCGTGCCGCGAGCAGCAGGGTGCCCCCACCGAAGCCGACCAGGCACCGCGCACCGATCCGGTCCAGCGGCAGGTCGGCCGTCCAGAGCACCATCGGGGCCGACACCACGACGACGACGAGGATCGCGACAGCAGCGGCACTGACCGTCCGTGCGCCGCGGGCAGCGACCACACTGACGGCCTGCTCGGGCACCACGATCCGGCCGCGGCGTCCCGTCGGCCGCTCTCGTGCGGACCACGCGGTCACGGCGAGGCGCTCGAGGTCGAGCAGGTACTGGTCGGGTACGTCGATGGCCACCTCGGGGACGAAACGGGCGCCGAGCACGGCCAGCAGGAACAGCACCGCCCAGACGACCTGCGGGGCCACATTGGTCAACGCTCCGACACCGGCCAGCGCGAACCACGCGGCGCCGACCACCATCTGGATCCGCAACCCGACCTCGGCGCTGCTGTCCGGATCCGCGAGCGCTCGCCCGACCCCGGCCGTCACGGCGGCGGCCAGGGCGGCGGCGCCGAAGACCGTCGGGAGCCGTTCGTCGAGGGGATCCCACGCCGCCGCGAAGGCAGCAGCGGCGGCGAAGGCCGGCGCGGCCAGCACCCTCTGCGTGGCCAGTGCACCCAACGGGAGGCAACCGACGAACGCAGCCAGCAGGAGTACGGCGATCGCCGGCCACCGGTCGTCGGGGTCGAGCCGGGTGGCGGACCACGCGGCAGCGACCGCCACCGCGACGGCGACCGTCAGCCAGGTGCTCGATGCCGGCCCCGGGACCAGCCCGTTCGACCGGGACTCACCCGATCCGGCACGTCGCGGCGGCGCCGGCCGGGACGACGGATCGACCGCGACCAGCACCGATCCGGCGACCAGCCCTGCGGCACCGACCTCGGTCGCCATCTGGAGCGGTTCGCCGGTGCGGCTCACCAACGGCAACGGCACCGGCAGCCCGGTCTCGGCGGCGTACGCCACGGCCACGTCGGCGAGCGTCGCGTCCGTCGGCACCGTGAGGTCGAGGACACCGAGGGGTCCGTGGACCGTCACGGTGGTCACTGTTCCGGCCGCAGGTGGCCGGGACGGCGTACCCGACATCGCGCCTCCCGAGAATTCCATCGTCGTCACCGCGGTTCACGGCCCCGTCCGCAGGGTAGTCGTACGTTTCGTGCTTCCACAGACCTCTCTCTACCCACTGACGCCGCCACCTATCATCAGGGCCGTCGCATGATCGGGCGTCGACGACAGGGGAGCACCGAATGACCGTGACACCGGGTACGGCCCAGGGCCGGAGGGTGCGCACGGCTGCGCCTGGCAGCCTGACGCAGCGAGCGGGACGCAGCGAGCGCCCCGAGCTGCCCAGCGGACAGCTGCAGATCCAGCCGCCGCCGCAGATCCAGCCGAGTGAGGGCGCCGCCGGAGTCGCGATGAACGCGATCCCGATGCTGGGCAGCCTCGGGTCGATCGTCCTGGTCGCCGGCCTCGGCACGGGAAGCGGACAGAACCCCGCGCTGCGCTACATCGCCGGCGGCATGTTCCTGTTCGCGACCCTCGGCTTCATCATCGTGCAGATCGACCGGCAGCGTAAGCAGCGCCAGCAGCAGGTGACGGGCTCGCGCACCGAGTACCTCCGCTACCTCGCCACCGTGCGTGGCGTCGCCCGCGACGCGGCGGACCAGCAGCGCCGGGCGCTGACCTGGATCCACCCCGACCCCTCCGCCCTGCCGGCGCTCGCCGAGGACCGGTCCCGGGTGTGGGAGCGGTCGTCGGCCGACCCCGCGTTCCTGCAGGTGCGGTACGGCATCTGCGCGCAACCCCTGGCGCTCGAGCTCGTGCCCCCGGAGGGCGCACCGATCGACGACGTCGACCCCGCGTCGGCATCCGCGCTGCACCGCCTGCTCGTGGTCCACCGGCTGCAGCCCGACCTGCCCGCGTCGATCGACCTGCGCGCGTTCGACCGGATCGAGATCTGCGGCGCCGAGGAGGAGGCACGTTCGCTCGCGCGGACGCTGCTCTGCTCGGCGACCACCTTCCAGTCACCGGAGAACCTGCAGGTCGCCGTCCTCGCGACCGAGGCGACGCTGGCCAACTGGGACTGGGTCAAGTGGCTCCCCCACGCCCACAGCCAGCACCAGACCGATGCCGTCGGTCCGGCGCGGATGGTCACCACGTCGCTGACCGACCTGACCGCGATGCTCCCGCCGGACCTCACCGAGCGACCCCGGTTCGGTGCGGACGAGCGGCCCGCGACGCCGCACATCCTGCTGATCACCGATGGCGCCGAGCTGCCGCCCGGCAACCACGTCATCCCCGCCGACGGCCTGCACGGCGTCACCGTCCTCGACCTGCCGGCCCGGTGGGGCGAGCTCGACAGCGCGACCGCGTTGCGCCTGGAGATCGAGGAGACGCCGGCCCGCCCGCGCACCGCCGGTGGCCGGCTCACGCCGGATGCGGGTACGACGACGGTGCCCCTGGTCGCCGTACGCCTCCGGACGGAACCGGTGCGCGCCAAGGGCGACCAGTGCAGCCTGGCGACCGCCGAGGCGCTGGCCCGACGCCTGACGCCGCTGTTCACCCCGAGCGCCGGCTCCTCGGTCGGCGACGACGCGGTCGACATCTCGGCGCCGACCGACTTCATGGACCTGCTCGGCCTGGGCGACGTCCGCAACTTCGACCCGGACGCCGCCTGGCGCTCGCGCCCGGCGCGCGACCGGTTGCGAGTGCCGATCGGTGTCGGCGACGGCGCGGCCCCCGTGCACCTCGACATCAAGGAGTCCGCCCAGCAGGGAATGGGCCCGCACGGCCTGGTGATCGGTGCGACCGGTTCGGGCAAGTCGGAGTTCCTGCGCACGCTCGTGCTCGGCCTGGCGATGACCCACTCCCCCGAGCAGCTCAACATGGTGCTGGTCGACTTCAAGGGTGGTGCCACGTTCGCGGGCATGTCCGAGATGCCGCACGTCTCGGCCGTGATCACGAACCTCTCGCAGGAACTGACCCTCGTCGACCGCATGCAGGACGCACTGTCCGGCGAGATGGTGCGGCGCCAGGAACTGCTGCGCGAGGCCGGCAACTTCGCCTCGATCCGCGACTACGAGAAGGCCCGGCTGTCCGGCGATCCCTCCGGTGCCGGACTGCCGCCGCTGCCGTCGCTGTTCGTCGTGGTCGACGAGTTCTCCGAGATGCTGTCGGCCAAGCCGGAGTTCATCGACCTCTTCGTCGCCATCGGCCGCCTCGGCCGCTCGCTCGGCCTGCACCTGCTGCTCGCGTCGCAGCGCCTCGAGGAAGGCCGGCTGCGCGGCCTGGAGTCGCACCTGTCCTACCGGATCGGCCTGCGCACCTTCAGCGCCCAGGAGTCGCGCGCGGTCCTCGGCGTGCCGGACGCCTACGAGCTCCCGGCGGTGCCCGGCCTCGGTTACCTGAAGCCCGACCCGACCGCGCTGACGCGCTTCAAGTCGGCGTACGTCTCCGGTCCGCCGGAAGCAGGACGCCGCCGGGTCACCCGCGACAGCGGTGGCAAGGTGCGCGGCATCCTGCCGTTCACGATCTCCGAGGTGCAGGCGTTCGACCTGCCCGAGACCGACAACGAGGCGGACGTCGTACCGACCGCCGACCGGACCGACAGCAGCATCACGCTGCTCGACGTCGCCGTGCAGCGGATGGAGGGACGCGGACCGGCGGCCCATCAGGTCTGGCTCCCCCCGCTCGACGAGCCGGACACCCTCGACCAGCTGATGGCCGACCTCGCTCCGCACCCGGAGCTCGGCCTGGTGTCGATGCGCTGGCGCAACGCCGGCAACCTGACCATCCCGCTCGGCACCGTCGACCGGCCGCGCGAACAGCGTCGCGACACCCTGACCGTC
>NZ_JBMCZA010000239.1:103163-106042 GCF_048654705.1 Nocardioides sp. CPCC 206348 | reverse complement strand
TGCGGACGATCGTGACCAGCCTCGCGCTGACCACGACGCCGCTCGAGTCGCAGTTCTACGTCCTGGACTTCGGCGGCGGCACGTTCTCGCCCCTCGCCGCACTGCCCCACGTGGCCGGCGTCGGCAGCCGCTCGGAACCCGAGGTGGTGCGCCGGATCCTCGCCGAGGTCAAGGGCATCGTGGACCGCCGCGAGAAGTACTTCCGCAACCAGGGCATCGACTCGATCGAGACCTACCGCAGCCGGCGGGCGACGGGTCGTGCCGACGACGGGTACGGCGACGTCTTCCTGGTCATCGACGGGTGGGGCACGCTGCGTTCCGAGTTCGACGACCTCGAGCTGGAGATCCAGCAGCTGGCCGGGCGCGGCCTCACCTTCGGCCTGCACGTCGTGACGTCCTCCACCCGCTGGCCGGACTTCCGCGCAGCCATGCGCGACGTCCTCGGCACCCGCCTCGAGCTGCGCCTCGGTGACCCCATCGACTCCGAGATCGACCGCAAGGTGGCCGCCCTCGTGCCGCTCAGCCGACCAGGTCGCGGCCTGGTGCCCGGCAAGCTGCACTTCCTGTCCGCGTTGCCGCGGATCGACGGCGACCCGTCGGCCAGCACCCTGGGCGACGGGGTCGACGCGTTGATCTCCGCGGTCGCCAAGAACTGGCGCGGACCGACGGGACCCAAGCTCCGGCTGCTGCCCGACCGGATCAGCCTCGACGAGGTGCGGGCGCTCACCACGACGCCGCCCGCCCGGCAGCTGTTGCTCGCCATCAACGAGAAGGAGCTGGCCCCGGTCGGACTCGACGTCGACGCCGAGCCGCACCTGTTGCTCTTCGGCGACGGCAAGTCCGGCAAGTCCAACCTGCTGCGGACGTACTGCCAGGAGATCATGCGCACGCGCACGCCTGCCGAGGCGCAGATCGTCGTCGTGGACTACCGGCGATCGCTGCTCGGCGAGGTCCCCGAGGACTACCTGCTGAACTACCTGACCTCGGCGACCCAGGCGCAGCCGGCGCTGAACGACCTGGCGACGTACCTCCAGAACCGGATCCCCGGGCCGGACGTCACTCCCGAGCAGCTGCGCAACCGCTCGTGGTGGTCGGGCGCCGAGGTGTTCGTGGTGGTCGACGACTACGACCTGGTCGCGACCCAGCAGAGCTCACCGGTCGCCCTGCTCCAGCCGCTGCTGGCCCAGGCGCGCGACGTCGGCCTGCACGTGGCCATCGCCCGCCGCTCCGGTGGCGCGTCCCGTGCGCTCTACGAACCCGTGATCCAGTCCCTGCGCGACCTCGCGATGCCCGGCATCCTGCTCGCGGGCAACCGCGACGAGGGCGTGCTCCTCGGCAACGTGCGACCCGGTCCGGCCCAGCCCGGTCGTGGCCGCCTGATCACCCGCGACCGCGGCACCGAGACGGTCCAGCTCGCCTGGACCGATCCCTCAGTCTGATTGCGCGAGACGCGTCTTCGCAGGTGCTTCGGGCAGCAAGCTGCCAGCGACCTGCTCTCGCCGCGCTGCCGCGCCGCAGTCGAGTTTGGAAGGTGCGGACCTTGGCCTGGCGGCAAGCCGACAGCGTCAGTCCGCAGGTGCGGCAACGAGCGCGGCCAGGCCGGTCGTGATCGGTACGGCGAGCACGAGGCCGACCGAGGTGACCAGGGTCCGGATGACCTCCTCGGCGAGCTGTTCGGTCGAGAGCAGGTCGATCAGCGGTCGGTCGTAGACCCGCAGCAGCATCAGCAGGATCAGCGCCGTGCCGACGTACGCGAACACGATCGTGTAGATCGTGGAGGCGATGTGGTCCCGGCCGATCCGCATGGCACTGGCGAAGACCTCGGCCCGCGACGCGTGGGGCGAGACGGAACGCAGCTCCCACACGGCCGAGGCCTGCGTGATCGTCACGTCGTTGAGGACACCGAGGCCGGCAATCACCAGGGCACAGCCCAGCAGGGCCTGGAAGTCGAGGGCGCCGAAGGTGGCGAGGATGGCACCGCTCTCGTCACTGATGCCGGTCAGGTGGGCGTCGCCGATGGCGATCACGCCGATACCAGCGGTCAGCACGATGCCGACGAGGGTCCCGGCGAGCGCCGTGCTCGTGCGCAGCGAGAAGCCGTGGGTCGTGTAGAGGACGACGAACATGATCGCCGCAGCACTGGTCAGGGCGACACCGACGCCGGGTGAGCCGTCGAGCAGGGCGGGCAGCATCCACCACCACACGACGAGCCCGCCGAACGCGAGCCCGAGGATCGCGAACACCCCGCGCCAGCGGGCGATCGTGACGACCACGACGACGAAGAACAGCGTGAGCCAGATCAGGGTGCCGTTGCGTTCGGTGGCGAAGTAGGAGTACGACGCCTCCTCGCCGTTCTCGGCCTCCGGGGTCGGCGTGCGCATCAGCTCGACGTGGTCGCCCACGCTGATGCCCGACTCGAGGACGCTCGGCTGCACGTCGATCCGGACCGGCTGGTCCTCACCGTCGACCTCCACCTCGAGCGTGCTGCACCCGGAGCCATCGGGGAACCCCTGCCCGGGGCAGCGCTCCGCGATCGAAACCACCTCTGCGGAGGGGAAGGTCACCCCCGGCGCGGCGAACTCGGCCGCTTCCCCGCCGTTCTCCGCGGCCCGCTCGGACGTGTCACCCGGCGGCCACCACGCGACCAGGGCGATGATCGTGGCGAGCAGGGCGATCCCGAGCCCGGCCAGCAGCACGGTGCGTGCCGTCGTACCGACGCGGACGTGGTCGGCGTCGCTGTCGCTGGTCGCGCGATGGCTGTGTCCGGCACCCACGGGCGCTCCTCCTGCTCGAGTCGTCATGCGAACTGGTCGCCGGAGCGACCAGTTCGCACGACGTTAGCCGGAACGGTTCACCAGCTCGACTTCGTGACGCCGGGC
>NZ_JBMCZA010000239.1:93352-103108 GCF_048654705.1 Nocardioides sp. CPCC 206348 | reverse complement strand
GGACGACCGTCCACCTGGTCGCGGTTGCGCAGGCGCACCGGCGAGGCGTCGCGCGGCAGCCGGGCCAGGGCGCGCACCGCCTCCTCCAGCTCGCGCGACCCGGGCGCGGCCCGCCGTACCTGCTCCTTGAGCCCGGCCCGGCGGGCGGCGTACTTCTCGACGACGGCCCGTCGCCGCTGGTCGGCGACGATCTTGCTCTGCTTGGCCATCAGCGCTCCTCACGGAAGTCGACGTGGCGTCGTACGACGGGGTCGTACTTGCGGATCGTCATCCGATCCGGGTCGTTGCGGCGGTTCTTGCGGGTCACGTAGGTGTAGCCCGTGCCCGCGGTGGAGCGGAGCTTCACGATCGGTCGCACGTCAGATCCCTTCTTGGCCATCTCAGAGCTCCCCTCGGGCCCGCAGGCCTGCGACGACCGTCTCGATCCCGCGCTGGTCGATCGTCTTGATGCCGCGGGCGCTGACCCGCAGCGTCAGGTGGTGCCCGAGCGAGGGCACCCAGTAGCGCTTGCGCTGGATGTTGACGTCGAAGCGCCGGCGGGTACGGCGGTGCGAGTGGGAGACGTTGTTGCCGAACGCCGGTCGGGCGCCGGTCACCTGGCACACCTGGGACATCGCTGTTCCTCCTTCGTGGGATGTGGCATGATTGAGAACGATTCTCATTCTAACCATGGAGGCAAGACATGAAGCAGGGCATCCACCCGGACTACGGACCGGTGGCCTTCCGCGACCGCGCGACCGGTGACGTCGTCCTGACCCGGTCCACGCTGGCCGGCCGGACCGACGGCGAGGTCATCGAGCTGGACGGACGCAGCCACCCGCTGGTCGACGTCGACGTGAGCGTCCACAGCCACCCGTTCTGGACCGGCCAGGGGCGGGTGCTCGACACCGAGGGCAGGGTCGAGGCCTTCGAGCGCCGCTACGGCCGCACCGACCGCGGAGCGCAGCGGTCATGAGGGTGCCCGTCGTCCTGATCGCCGGCGTCGACCCCGACGCCATGGCGTCGACCATGGTGGGACTGCAGTTCGACCTGCCCGGTGCGGTCGCCGTACGCCACGCCATCGACGTCGAGCGCGGCCTGCTGACCCGCACCGTCAGCGACCTGTCCGGCGTCGTCGAGACCCACGAGACGCTGCTCGAGCACGCCTGCGTCAGCTGCGCGATCCGCGAGGACATCGTGCCGACGCTCGAGCGGCTGGCGCGCGACGGCCGCTGGCAGAGCATCGTGGCCCATCTCCCCGTCGGCGCCGAGGCGGCGCACCTGTGCTCGGTGCTGACCTGGGACACCCGGCTGGCGCGCTTCCTGCGGATCTCCGCGGTCGTCACGGCCGTGGGATCACAGGACCCGGTGCGGGACCTGCTGGGCGACGACCTGCTCGCCGATCGCGGTCAGCACTGCTCGCACGACGACCGTCGAGGCGTCGGAGAGGTGCTCGCCGCCATGGTGGAGTACGCCGACGTGGTCACCTTCGACGACGCCGGGGAGCCCCTGGACCCGGTGGCCCGGGGGCTGGTCACCGCACTCGCGCGACCCGACGCCGCCGTCATCGAAGGGGGTCACGGACTCGACGGCGCCACCCTCACCGGGCGGCTCCACCAGCACACGCGCACCGACGCATGGACATCGCCCACCCGCACCGACGCCCTGCCCGACCTCCGCGCCGAGGGCGTCTGGCGCCTCGACCTCCAGTCGCTGCAGGCCTTCCACCCCGAACGGCTCCTGGAGTCGCTCGAGCTGCTCGGCGCCGGTGCGCACCGCTCCCGCGGTTGCTTCTGGCTGCCGACCCGGCCCGGCAGGGCCCTCACGTGGGACGGCGCCGGCGGCCAGGTCAGCATCGGCGACCACGCCGGCTGGGCGCTGCGGCACCCCTTCACCCGGCTCGTGATCACCGGCGTGGGCGCGGCTCCCGCATCCTTGCGCGCGTCCTTCGACGACCTGTTGGTGCGGCCGGGCGAGAGCGGCACGTGGTCGGTCAGCGAGGACGGCTTCGAGCCGTGGCTCGGCCCGATCCGCGAGGTGGCGTGATGGCAGTCCCGAAGCGTCGTACCTCGCGAAGCAACACCCGGCACCGCCGCTCGCAATGGAAGGCGACCGCTCCCGACCTCGTGCCGGTCACGATCGAGGGCGTCCTGCACCGCGTCCCGCGCCGACTCGTGGGCGCCGTCATGGACGGCCTCGTCGACCCGCGCACCGGCCGACCCACCAGAAGGGGGACCCGATGAAGGTCCGCAACTCGCTCCGCTCGCTCAAGGCCAAGCCCGGCGCGCAGGTGGTACGCCGCCGCGGCCGGACCTACGTGATCAACAAGCAGAACCCGCGGTTCAAGGGCCGACAGGGCTGAGCCCGGCTCGTCACGCCCGGCCGAGGGGCCCCGTGGCGACCTAGAACACGTTATCGTTTCGCCATGAGCCTGCAGCAGGAGTACGACGTCGTGGTGGTCGGTTCGGGCGGCGGTGCCCTGACGGGTGCCGCGCTCGCAGCCAAGGCCGGACTGAGCACCCTGGTGCTGGAGCGGACACCGCTCATCGGCGGGACGTCGGCGTACTCGGGCGGCGCCTGCTGGCTGCCCGGAACCGACGTGCAGCAGCGGGCCGGCCTCCCCGACTCGACCGAGGGCGCGCGCACCTACCTCGCCGCGGTCCTCAAGGAGGCGGACCAGGAGCGGGTCGAGGCGCTGCTCACCCAGGCGCCGAAGCTGGTCGCCGAGCTCGAGGCCGACGACCTGATGGACTTCGAGTGGATCCCGTTCTCGGAGTACTACGACGCTCCCGGCCGGGTCCCGATGGGCCGCTCCATCCAGCCCACCACCATCAAGCGGGCCGACCTCGATCCCGCCGTCGGCGAGCTGCTGCGCCCGCCGGTCGAACGCGACCGGGTCGGCGGCAGCGGCCGCTCCACGCTCTCCGGCGGCCAGGCGCTGATCGGCCGCCTCGCGGCGATCGTGCTGCGCGACGGAGGCACCATCGCGACCGGCCACCACGTCATCGGCTTCCGGCGCGACGACACCGGTCGCGCGACCACGGTCGTCACCGAGGGCCCGGACGGCCCGGTGGAGTTCACCGCACGGCGCGGCGTCCTGATCGCCGCGGGCGGCTTCGAGGGCAGCGCCGAACGACGCGCCGCGCACGGCACACCCGGTCGCGCGGAGTGGACGATGGCGCCGCAGGGCACCAACACGGGCGAGGTCATCGACGCCGCCGCAGCCATCGGCGGCGCCACCGACTGGTCGGGCGAGGGCTGGTTCTGCCCCGGCCTGTTGCAGCCCGACGGCAGCGGCGCATTCACGCTCGGCTTCCGCGGCGGCCTGATGGTCGACCAGTCCGCGCAGCGGTACGGCAACGAGTGCCTGCCCTACGACCAGTTCGGCAGGGTCATGGCCGGCTCCGACGACCGCACCCCGTCGTGGTTCGTCTTCGACTCCCGCGAGGGTGGCGCCCTGCCCGCGATCGCGATCCCGGAGGGCGACCGTGCCGAGCACCTCGCCGCCGGCACCTGGGTGCAGGCCGACTCGATCGAGGAGCTCGCCATCGCCGCAGGCCTCGACCCCACCGTCCTCACACAGACCGTCGAGCGCTTCAACGGCTTCACCACGACCGGCGTCGACGAGGACTTCGGTCGTGGCCAGGACGAGTACGACACCTTCTTCGCGAGCGCCGGCAGCCCCAACAAGGCGCTCGTCCCGCTCGACCAGGCGCCGTACTTCGCCGCGAAGTTCGTGCTCTCCGACCTCGGCACCAAGGGCGGCCTCGTCACCGACGCCTCGGCACGCGTGCTCGACACCGAGGGCGCACCGATTCCCGGCCTGTACGCCGCCAGCAACTCGACGGCGTCGGTCTTCGGCTCGGCCTACCCCGGCCCGGGCGCGCCGCTCGGCGCGGCGATGGCCTTCGCCTCGCTCGCCGTCGAGGACATGCTGCGCTGATCGTTCAGGGGGTGGCGAGGCGGTCGAGCACCGTGGTGGCGTACCTGGTGAGCGCTGCCACCTGCTCGCGGTCCATGCCGTCGAAGAACAGCTCCCGCACCAGTTCCACGTGACCGGGGGCGGCCCCGGCGATCGCCGCCATGCCCTCCTCGGTCAGGTCCACGAAGGCTCCTCGACGGTCGTCGGCGCAGTGTCGTCGTACGACGAGGCCGCGGGCCTCCATCCGGGTGATCTGCTTGGAGACCCGGCTCTTCTCCCACTGGAGGCGTTCGCCGAGCTCGAACATCCGGAGCGAGCAGTCGTCGACGCCGTCGTCGCTGCGCTGGTCGGTCAGCGCCACGAGGATCTCGTAGTCGGCGATGGAGAGGCCGCTGGCGGCCTGCAGCTCACGGTTGAGCCGCGCACTGAGCTGGGAGTTGAGGTCCACCCAGGCCCGCCACGCCTGCTGCTCCTCGGCGTCGAGCCAGCGCGTCGTCGTACTCATCCTTCGATGGTAGCCACGAATGTTGACACATCCACGACTTTCGGCGCGCGGAAATGCGGGTGGGATTGGTCACCTTCGCCGTCCCAGCGGGCGGCTCGATTACCCCCGGCCCCCGTTGCGCGGCCTACGATCGAGCGATTTTGTTGATGGACCGAAGGGGAAGCCGTGAGCGTCACCGAGGACAAGTTCGACCGCTGGAAGCACCACGAGGAGCTCGCCGAGGCGGCGATCCCGATCATCGGCAAGCTGCAGCGCGAGAAGGACGTCACGATCCTTCTGCACAGCCGCTCGCTGGTGAACAAGTCGGCGGTCAGCATTCTCAAGACCCACCGCTTCGCCCGGATGATCGAGGGCGAGGAGCTGTCGATCTCCGAGACGTTCCCGTTCCTCGAGGCCATCGCCGCGCTCGACCTCGGTGCCGCGAAGATCGACCTCGCGCTCCTGCTCGGCAGCTACAAGGCGTCCGACACCAACCTGAGCCCGGCCGAGTTCACTGCCCTGGCCCTGTCCGACGCGACCGGCGACAACAAGACCACTGCTCCTGGCCCGCAGGACATCGTGCTCTACGGCTTCGGCCGGATCGGCCGCCTGGTCGCCCGCCTGCTCGTCGAGAAGTCCGGCTCCGGCAACGGCCTGCGCCTGCGCGCCATCGTCGTCCGCAAGGGCGGCGAGGGTGACCTCGCCAAGCGCGCCTCGCTGCTGCGCCGCGACTCGGTGCACGGCCAGTTCAACGGCACGATCACCGTCGATGAGGAGAACGACCTCATCATCGCCAACGGCAACGTCATCAAGGTCATCTACAGCAACGACCCCACGACGATCGACTACACCGACCACGGCATCAGCGACGCGATCCTGATCGACAACACGGGCAAGTGGCGCGACCGCGCCGGCCTGTCGAACCACCTGCGCCCCGGGATCGCGAAGGTGCTGCTGACCGCACCCGGCAAGGGCGACGTCCCGAACATCGTGCACGGCGTCAACCACCTCGAGACCGACCTCGACGAGAAGATCCTCTCCTGCGCGTCGTGCACGACGAACGCGATCGTTCCCCCGCTCAAGGCGATGGAGGACGAGTTCGGCATCAGCCGCGGCCACGTGGAGACGGTGCACTCGTTCACCAACGACCAGAACCTGCTGGACAACTACCACCCGGCCGACCGCCGCGGTCGCTCCGCGCCGCTCAACCTGGTGATCACCGAGACCGGCGCCGCGTCGGCCGTCGCGAAGGTGCTGCCGGACCTGGACGCCAAGATCACCGGCAACTCGATCCGGGTCCCCACGCCCGACGTGTCGATCGCGATCCTCTCGCTGCAGCTGAAGCGCGAGACCACCCGCGAAGAGGTGCTCGAGCACCTGCGCAAGACGTCCCTCACCGGGCCGCTGAGCCGCCAGCTCGACTACACGACCGCCAGCGACGCGGTGTCCACCGACTTCATCGGCTCGCGCGCCTCCTCGGTGATCGACGGCAACGCCGCCATCGTCGACGGCGACTCGGCGATCCTCTACGTCTGGTACGACAACGAGTTCGGCTACTCCTGCCAGGTGCTGCGCACCGTGCAGTACGTGTCGGGCGTCGAGTACCCGACACTTCCCCGCGCCTGAATCCTCACCTCAAGCTGAGCGCCCGTGTGCGCCGGTGCTGGGCAGCCCTTGCGGCGCGCCCGGGACCGGCGCACACTGCAATTGAGGGGACCAATCGGGGGTTCCCGAAGGGGCGCAACCATGACCGACACCAGCGTCGACATCCTCGCCGACACCATCACCCAGACCCACGACGTGCTCGCCGAGCGACTCGCCCGGGCGGTCGCCTGCAGGCCCACCCGCGAGCGGCCACGCGACCGGCTCGCCGCCACCGATCCCTTCCTCGCGAGCGCCAGCCGCCACGTCTCCGCAGCCAACGCCGTGCTGGCACCGTGCGCGCGGCGCCACCTCGCCGAGGGGCGCCACCGCGCCCAGGAGTTCGCCCACGAGAGCCGGCGCCTGGAGGTCGCGCTGGCCCAGGTCAAGGCCAAGCTCTACGGCTCCACCTTCGTCGTACGACGTCCGTGGTCGTCGATCTGGGAGGAGGTCGAGGACGCGCTCGGTCAGTTCCGGGCGCTCGAGGAGCAGCTGGCCGACGACCTGATCGCGACCGAGGCCGGGCCCGACACCGACGACCTCGCCGAACGCCTCTACCGGGCCGAGCAGCGGGTGCCGACCCGGCCCCACCCCTACCTGCCCCACCTGGGCCTGCGCGGCCGGATGGCGCGGCGGGTCGCGGTCCGGGTGGACCGCTTCTGGGACACGGCCGAGGGGCGGATGGTCCCGGAACCGGTGCGGCCGCACCGCTCGCGCGATGGCCGGATGACGCAGTTCCTGCTAGCCGATCCGCACGCGACGACAGCCCCCGCTAACAGCGGCAAGCGGCACCGCGCCGACTGATCCTGTCCGCGATCGAGCGCCGGGTTACGCTCAATTGCGGGTGACGGTCACCACGTGGCAATCGTGACCGGCGCCACTGCGCTAACTATTGCAAGCATGCGAAATTTGGTGGGTCAGACCTCCCCGACCTGGGGAGGCCGCCCACGCCGCGCTGAGGCCCGCGACGACGTGGAGCGACATCGCACAACGATGAAGTAGTCGCGGGCACGGGAGAACCAATCAACACCGCCGGACCGCCCCACGGGGCGAACCGGCTCGGGGCGAAGGAACACCAGTTCCTGGACATCAGCAGTCCAAGCCCGACAGGTCACCTTTCGCAAGCGTCGCTGTTGGAGACACTCCGATGTCCACCACCCTTTCGCGCGCTGGCGCACGCCTGCTCGTCGTTCCGCTCGCCACCTCGCTCCTCGTCTTCGCGCCCGGCGATTCCGCGCGCGCCGAGGATGCCGTCGCTCCGGCCCCCGTGGTCAGCACGGCCACCGCGACCGAGCCCAGGACGGCTCCGGTCGTCGTGGTCAAGAAGGTCAAGAAGAAGAAGCTCTCCGTCGGCCGACGCGCCCTGAAGGTCGCCAAGACCCGCGCCGGCAGGCCCTACGTGTACGGCGCCAACGGCCCGAACGCGTTCGACTGCTCCGGCCTGGTGCAGTGGTCCTTCCGCAAGGTCGGCAAGAAGCTCCCCCGTACGTCGGGCGCCCAGGCCGGTGCGACGCGCCGCGTCAAGCACCCCCGTCGCGGCGACCTCGTGTTCTTCTCCAACGGTGGCCACGTCTACCACGTCGGCATCTACGCCGGGAACCACACGGTGTGGCACGCCTCGCGTCCCGGCGCCCCGGTGAAGAGGGAACGCATCTGGACGAGCTCGGTCTTCTACGGCCGCGTGCGCTGATCCAGCACCACCCGCAGCAACCACGGAACCGTCGGTGCCCCGTATGGGGAGGCACCGGCGGTTCCGTGGGTTCCACGGTCGATTACGGTCCTCCCATGGAGCAGCGCGACCGGCGGCGACTTCTCGCCGGCACCGTTCTCGTGGCGCTGCTCACCACCGGATGCGGTGCCACGGATCGTGGCGGCGCGGCACCGACCGGGCCCCAGACCACGGCGCCCACCCTGCCGACGGTGACGCCCACGGTGCTGCCCCCGGAGCCGACCGCCACGGAGCCGACCGCGCCGACCCCGCCGGTCGATGACCCGCTGACGCAGAAGGCCTCGAACCGCAAGCGCTACCACCGGCTCGACGGCCAGTCCTACCGCTTCGAGAACTCCCGGCGCGGGCTGGACTACGCCGCAGCGCACGGCTACCTGTGGATCGACATCGACACGAACTACTGCCTGGACGACACCCGCACCCGCCAGGTCCCGATCGCGACGCACTGGCGCAAGCTCGACACCGAGGGCTTCGACCCGGGCGGTCGCTATCCGCCCGACACCCGGTGGTCCGACCTCACCCTGAGCCAGGTGCGCGAGCTCCGCTCGGCCGACGACCCGCCGTACCGGCTCGTCACGATGGTGGACATGGTCAGGTACGCCGCCCGGGTCGGGCTCGAGGGCATCGAGTGGGAGGTCAAGGCCGGCCGCGGCTTCGAGAAGGTCGAGACCTACCGCGAGGTGTTGCGGGTGGCCCGCGAGCTGGGGATCACGATCGAGGTCAAGACGCTCTACGCACTCGGCGGCGCGAAGGCGTCACTGCGCCGACTGCGTGCCGCCAAGCAGGCAGGCGCCACCACGATGCTGATCGTCACCCGCAAGCAACCGCGGATCCTGCTGAACCCCGCGCACGAGACCTTCATCGACTTCGTCCGTGGCAAGTGGGGACGGGCCGGATGATCTACATCGACGACATGCAGCGGCCGGCCCGCGTCGGCCCGGTCGAGGGCGTCTGGTCCCACCTGTTCTCGGACCTGCCCGGCGAGGCCGGCACCGCCGAGCTGCTCGCCTTCGCCGAACGGCTCGGGATCGATGCCCGCTGGATCCAGAAGGCGGGTACGGCGACCGAGCACTTCGACGTCCGCGAACCGACCCGGCAGCGGGCGCTCGCGCTCGGTGCGACGCCGATCCGGTACGGCCGGGCCGTCGCCGCGATCACCATCGCCAAGCGGGACGCCGGCGCCTAGCGTCCGGTGTACTCCGGCGGTCGCTTCTCGATGAACGAGGTGACGGCCTCGTCGAGGTCGTGGCTCAGCAGGAACGCAGCGTTCCAGGCGGCGGTGTAGCGCAGGCCCGCCTCGACCCGCGGGCCACGTTCCACGTCGAGGACGTCCTTGATGCCCCGGACGACGAGCGGCGAGTTCGCGGCGATCCGACGGGCAAGATCGGCCGCCGCGGCGAGGGCGCTGTCGGCATCGGGATGCACGTGGTTGACCAGGCCGATCGCCGCAGCGCGCTCGGCATCGATGTCGTCCCCGGTCAGGGCCAGTTCCCGCAGGTGGCCGTCACCGATCATGCCGACCAGGCGCTGCAGGCTGCCGAGGTCGGCCACGATGCCGACCTTCGCCTCGCGCACGCTGAACTTCGCGTCGGCCGAGGCGATCCGGACGTCGCAGGCGACCGCGAGGTCGACGCCGCCGCCGATGCACCACCCGGTGACGGCAGCGACCGTGGCCTTGCGGGTCTTCGCCACCACGTCGAGCGCGGCCTGCCAGCGCCGGATCATCGCGTGCAGGTCCTGGCGCCCACCCGAGTCAGTGGCCGCCTTGTTCTGCGCGAAGGCCTGCACGGCCTCCATCAGGTCGAGGCCGAACGAGAAGTGGCCGCCGGAGCCGGCGAACACGATCACCCGGACGTCGTCGTTGCCGTCCAGCGCGGTCACGGTCTCGGCCAGCTCGACGAAGAACTGGGCATCCATGACGGCCTTGCCCCTCGGGCCGGCCAGCGTCACGGTCGCGACCGGGCCGTCGTACGCGACGGTGAAGCGGGAATCGCTCATCAG
>NZ_JBMCZA010000239.1:92437-93342 GCF_048654705.1 Nocardioides sp. CPCC 206348 | reverse complement strand
GCCAGCGTCACGGTCGCGACCGGGCCGTCGTACGCGACCGTGAAGCGGGGCTCGCTCATCAAGCACGCACCCCGGCCGCGAGCTCGGACAACCGGCTCAGCTGGCTGACCCGCTCCTCGGCGGTGTCGGCGAGCGAGTTGAGCAGCAGCGTGCGGATGCCGGCGGCGTCGAACTCGGCGAGCTGGCGGCGAATCGAGTCCTCGTCACCCATCAGCGTCACGGCCTCGACCAGCTCCTCCGGTACGACGGCCGCGGCCTCGGCCTTCTTGCCCGACAGGTAGAGGTCCTGGATGTCCTTGGCCTCCGCCTCGTAGCCGTAGCGGCAGGCGAGCTGGTTGTAGAAGTTCTTGTCCCGCGCACCCATGCCGCCGATGTAGAGCGCCAGCTGGTTGCGGACCGTCTGGACGGCCTCGGGCGAGGGCTCGCCGATGAAGTAGTGGACCTGCAGCTGGATGTCGAGCTCGCCGAGCGCGGGGTCGCGCTTGCTGAAGCCCTCCTCGAGCGACTCGCCCCAGGCCTGCTGCGCCTTGGCCGGGTGGAAGAACAGCGGCTGCCAGCCGTTGGCCAGCTCGGCGACGAGTGCGACGTTCTTCGGGCCGAGGGCGGCGACGGAGATCGGGATGTTCGACCGCACCGGGTGGTTGATGATCTTGAGCGGCTTGCCGAGGCCGGAGCCACCGTGCTCCTTGGTGAGCGGCACCGTGTAGTGCTTGCCCTCGAACTGCACGGGCTGGCGCTGCCACACCTGGCGGCAGATCTCGATCACCTCGCGCGTACGACCCAGCGGGGCGTCGTACTTCACGCCGTGGAAGCCCTCGATGACCTGCGGGCCACTGGCGCCGAGGCCGAGCGTGAACCGGCCGTTCGACACGAAGTCCAGGCCGGCGGCGGTCATCGCGGTCAGT
>NZ_JBMCZA010000239.1:91708-92427 GCF_048654705.1 Nocardioides sp. CPCC 206348 | reverse complement strand
GCGTCGTACTTCACGCCGTGGAAGCCCTCGATGACCTGGGGGCCGCTCGCGCCGAGGCCGAGCGTGAAGCGGCCGTTGGACACGAAGTCCAGACCGGCGGCGGTCATCGCGGTCAGCGACGGGGTGCGCGTGTAGATCTGGAAGATGCCCGACATCAGCTCGAGCCGCTCGGTCTTGGCGGCGATGTAGCCGAGCTGGCTGACCGAGTCGAAGGAGTACGCCTCCGCGACGGCGACCAGGTCGAGTCCATTGCGCTCGTACTCCTGGAGCAGCTCCACGGTCTCGGCGAACCCGCCTGAGTAGTCGATGATCATGCCGAGGCGCATGGGTGTTCCTCCGTAAGTCGGGTTCTGCAAGTCCGGTAGGGAGCGTAGCGGTCGGGTGTCGGGACCCGACCCGATAGATTCAGGTCGTGTCCGGAGTCGCCCAGCAGATCATCCAGCACGGGGCCCCCGACGTCACCGACGATGCGGCCGTCCTCGCGGCCTACTCCTCCGATGCCTCGCTCTACCGCGTGCTGCCCGCCGCCGTGGTGTTCCCGCACACCGCCGAGGACGTGCGCGCCACGCTGGCCGCCGCGCGCGAGCTGGGCCTGCCGGTCACCTGCCGGGGCGCCGGGACGTCGGTCGCGGGCAACGCGATCGGCCGCGGCGTCGTCATCGACTTCAGCCGCCACATGAACCAGGTCATCTCGATCGACCCCGTCGCGGAGACCGCCG
>NZ_JBMCZA010000239.1:88099-91698 GCF_048654705.1 Nocardioides sp. CPCC 206348 | reverse complement strand
CCGGGACGTCGGTCGCGGGCAACGCGATCGGCCGCGGCATCGTCATCGACTTCAGCCGCTACATGAACCAGGTCCTCTCGATCGACCCCGTCGCGGAGACCGCCATCGTGCAGCCCGGCGTGATCCAGGCCGACCTGCAGAAGGCAGCGGCCCCGCACGGGCTGCGGTTCGGGCCCGACCCGTCGACGAGCTCGCGCTGCACCATCGGCGGGATGATCGGCAACGACGCGTGTGGTGCGCGGTCGCTGGCCTACGGCCGTACGTCGCACAACGTGGTCGGCGTGACGGCCCTGCTGGCGGACGGCTCGGACCTGGTCACGGGCTACTCCGCAACGGGGGCTCCCGAATCCACGGGATCGGTGCTCGAGGACCTGCGGGCCGTCATCGCCGGCGACCTCGCCACCGCCCGCACCGAGTTCGGCACGTTCGGCCGCCACGTCTCCGGCATCGCGCTCCAGCACCTGGTCCCGGAGCGCGGCTTCGACGTGACCCGGGCGCTTGTCGGGTCCGAGGGCACCCTGGCCGTGATCACCGAGGCCACCGTGCGCCTCGTGCGCACCCCCGCCGCGCGCTCCCTCGTGGTGCTCGGCTTCGCCGACTTCCCGACCGCCGGCTTCGCGACCCCGGCGGTGCTGGAGTTCAAGCCCTCCGCCTGCGAAGGCCTCGACCGGCGGATCGTCGACGTCATCGTCGAGCGCCGCGGTCCGGACGCCGTGCCCCCGCTGCCCGCCGGTGATGCGTGGATGTTCGTCGAGATCTCCGGTTCCGACCCTGCCGAGGTACGACGCCAGGCGGGCCTGCTGGCCGCGGCCGGACTCGGGCTCTCCGCACTCGTGGTGGAGGACTCCGCCGAGATCGAGCGCCTGTGGCAGATCCGGGCCGATGGCGCGGGCCTCGCCGGCCGCGCGCCCTCCGGTCTCCCGGCGTGGGCCGGCTGGGAGGACACCGCCGTCCCGCCGGAGCACCTCGGCACCTACCTGACCGGTTTCGAGACGCTCCTCGAGCGCCACGGCCTGACCGCGATGCCGTTCGGCCACTTCGGCGAGGGCTGCATCCACGTCCGGATGGACTTCCCGTTCGGCGACCCCGACGGCCCGGAGCGCTATCGCGCCTTCATCAGCGAGGCCGCCGACCTGGTCACGTCGCTGGGTGGCTCGCTGTCCGGCGAGCACGGTGACGGGCGGGCCCGCAGCGAGTGGCTCGACAGGATGTACTCACCGGCCGCGCTGGGCCTGATGTCCGCCGTGAAGCACGTCTTCGACCCCACGTCGCTGCTCAACCCCGGCATCCTCGTCGACCCGGTCTCCAGCACCGCGGACCTCCGCTACTCGGCCTCCTCGCGCCTGACGAAGGGCCTCGCACTGGCCTATGCCAGCGACGGCGGCGACTTCGGCCAGGCCGTGCACCGCTGCACGGGCGTCGGCAAGTGTCGCGCCGACAACTCCGGCTCGGGCGGCGTGATGTGCCCGTCGTACCAGGCGACGAAGGAGGAGATCCACTCCACCCGTGGCCGCGCCCGGCTGCTGCAGGAGATCGTCAACGGCGAGAGCGCGATCTCCTGGTCCTCGCCCGCCGTGCACGAGGCGCTCGACCTGTGCCTGTCGTGCAAGGGCTGCGCGTCGGACTGCCCCACCGGCACGGACATGGCCAGCTACAAGGCCGAGGTGCTGCACCAGACCTACAAGCGCAAGCTGCGCCCGCGCACGCACTACTCCGTCGGCTGGCTCCCGCGCTGGGCGAAGGCCGGCTCGGCCACGCCGCGCCTGGCCAACACGATGATGAGCTGGAAGGCGGTGCGCATCCCGGCGTTGAAGGCCGCCGGGGTGGACACGCGGCGGCAGATGCCGGCGTTCGCCCGGCACACGTTCCGGAAGACCTTCCGCCGTACCTTCGGGGATTCCGCGGTGTCGACGTCCGGAGGCAAGCCGGTCGTCGTGTTCGTCGACTCCTTCACCAACCACTTCGCCCCGCAGGTCGCCGACGCGACCGTGGCCGTGCTGCGCTCGGCTGGTTTCGATCCGCGCATCACCCGGCACCAGGAGTGCTGCGGCCTGCCGTGGATCAGCACCGGCCAGCTCGACGGCGCCGCGAAGCGCCTGCGCTCGATGGTCGACGCGCTGGCTACGGACGCGCTCTCCGGTGTCCCGATCGTCGGCATCGAGCCGTCCTGCACCGCGGTGCTGCGGCACGAGCTCACCGAGCTTGTCCCGGGCGACGACGCCGCCGCGGTGTCCCGGGCAACGGTGACCCTGGCCGAGATCCTCGCCACCGAGCCGACCTGGACGCCGCCCGACCTGAGCGGGGTGTCCGTGGTCGCCCAGCCGCACTGCCACCACCACGCGATCATGGGCTGGTCGACCGACAAGTCCCTGCTGGAGCGGGCCGGTGCCACCGTCGAGGCGGTCGCCGGTTGCTGCGGCATGGCCGGCAATTTCGGTGTCGAGAAGGGCCACTACGAGGTGTCGGTCGCCATCGCGGAGGCCAACCTGCTGCCCGCCGTACGACGCTCTGTCGATGCCGCGCGCGAGCGGGTCGTGCTCGCGGACGGCTTCTCGTGCCGCACCCAGCTGGACGAGCTGGCACCCGAGGCGGCCCCGATCCACCTGGCCGAGCTGCTGGCCGGGCGAATCAGGGCCTGACCCCGCAGGACCGCTCAGGGAGTGGTGTTCGGCAGGACGGTGATCGACCCGGGGCTGACGACCGCGATGTCGGTGTCGCCGTCCTCGTCGTAGTCGGCCAGCACCGGGTTCTGCGGGAACGCAGCCGTGCTGAAGGTGCCGATCTTCCTCATGCCAGGCGTGCCGTTCCCGGCGAGCACCGTGAGGGTCCCGGACGCAGGGTTGGCCAGCGAGGAGACCACGAGGTCCTGGCGGCCGTCGCCGTCGAAGTCCGCGACGGCAGCGCTGGTCGGTCCGGGACCGCCGAACTGGAACGACGCCGGGACGAAGGACCGGAACTTCCCGGTGCCGTCGGTGAGCCCCGTGGAGAGGGAGAAGCTGAAGGAGCCGACCACGGCACCGTCGTCGTACCCGTCGCCGTCGAGGTCGATGGCCGCGACGTCCTCGGGGATGAAGGAGGTGCCGTACAGCGCGCCGGTCTGCCGGAAGGAACCGTTGCCGTTGCCGGTGAGCGCGAACAGGGTGCTCGAGCCGCCGTCGATCGCGAACAGGTCCGGCGTGCTGCCGGGGTCGAGGTGCGCGACGGCGATCGCGGACAGGACGAACGCGCCGGACACCGTGGTCCTCGGTCCGACCGTGAAGGTGCCTGACCCGTTGTTGACCAGGGTCTGGATCGCCGTGAACGTCGGCGCCACGACGTCGAGGTCACTGTCGCCGTCGAGGTCGACGACCAGGGGCTGGACCTGGCCGCCCAGGGTGAGCGGGGCGCGGCCGATCTCGGTGAAGCCACCCGAGCCGTTGCCCTTCAGGATGCGGGCCTCGGACACCGTCATCGCCACCAGGTCGACGACGCCATCGCCCGTGACGTCCCCGAGGTCGAGACCCTGCGTCTGGGTCGTGCCCGCCACCTTCGTCGCGGCGTCGAACGTGCCGTCGCCGTTGCCGAGGGAGACCCGGATGTCGCCGAAGGTGAAGTCGCCG
>NZ_JBMCZA010000239.1:82588-88063 GCF_048654705.1 Nocardioides sp. CPCC 206348 | reverse complement strand
GCCGTGGCGACCGGCCGGGGCGCCGGGCCCGGGCCGAGCGAGTTGTCGAGCGCGCTGGTGACCGGCGCGCCGAACCATCCGGCAGCCAGGGCCGGACTGGCCGCAGTGATCATGACGCCGGCGGTGAGGGACGCACCAAGTGAAAGGGAAACTTTTCTCATGTGGGCGACGGTAGTGACGGGTCACGAAGCCCGACTAGGTGCCTTTTCGGATCAAGTTCGAGATCTCTTCGCCGCAGCAGGAATATTTGAAGTCTCAAGTGTCTTGGGTCCCATACCGCAACGCTTGAGACTTCAAATACCTAGGAGCGCCGAATGGCTGCCGAACTCCTGCACCTCAGCACCACCCCCACGCTGCCCGCCGCCACGGTCCGGACCCAGGTGACGGTGCCCCTGCGCTTCCCCGACGGCTACGCGACGACCGCTGCCGTCAGCACCTTCGCCGGCCTGGTCGACGGGAAGGAGCACCTGCTGCTGGGCCTCGGCGACTGGCAGGGCGCCCTGCGCCGCGCGGCGCTCGGCGGGCCCGCTCCCCTGGTCCGCCCGCACAGCGAGTGCCTGACGGGCGACGTGTTCGGCTCCGAGCGGTGCGACTGCGGCCCGCAGCTGCGGGAGTCGGTCGAGCGGATCACCGACGCGGGCGGGTTCCTGCTGTACCTGCGCCAGGAGGGTCGCGGCATCGGCCTCTACGCCAAGCTGGACGCCTACGCGCTGCAGGACTCCGGCCTCGACACCTACGAGGCGAACACCGCGCTGGGCCGCGACGAGGACGAGCGCGACTACACCGCCGCCGCCCAGATGCTCGTCGCGGTCGGGGCCGACCGGATCCGGCTGCTGAGCAACAACCCCGACAAGGCCGCCCAGCTCGAGGACCTGGGGATCTCCGTCGCCGAGCGGGTCGCGACCGGCGTTCACCTGACCGACGCCAACGCGCGCTACCTCACGGCGAAGCGGGACCACACCGCACACACCCTGGCGCTGCCAGAACTCCTAGGCTGAGGGCGTGCCCGCCGACGACGTACCCGAGCAGCCCTGGCTCACGGACGCGCAGATGGCGGCGTGGCTGCCCCTGCTCCGCACGCTGCTCCAGCTGCCCCACGAGCTGGACAAGCAGCTGAGGGAGACCGCCGGGATCAACCACGCCCACTACGGCATCCTCGCGTTCCTGTCGGCCCAGGACGACGGCACGCTCTCGATGAGCGACCTCGCCGGAGTGTCGGGCACCAGCCCCTCGCGGCTGTCCCATGCCGTGGCGAGCCTCGAGCAGCGCGGCTGGGTCGTCCGCAGCCAGTGCACCGACGACAAGCGCAAGCAGTTCGCCGCGCTGACCCCGGCCGGCCGCACCCTGCTGGAGCAGGTCGCTCCCGACCATGTCGCCACCGTGCGCCGCCTGGTGTTCGACCACCTCAGCGATGCTGACGTGGAGTCGTTGCGCAGGATCACCACGAAGATCGTGGGCGCGATCAACGACTGACGAGGGCAGGTGCGCCCTGGCTCCGGTGCTCAGCTCCGCAGCCACGCCAGGACCGCCAACACCCGACGGTGCTCCTCGGTCGACGGGTGGAGGTCGAGCTTCGTCATGATCCGCGCAATGTGGCTCTCGACGGTACGCAGGTCGATCACGAGCGCAGAAGCGATCGCCCCGTTCGACTTCCCCTGTGCCATCAGCTCGAGCACCGCGCGCTCGCGATCGCTGAGCTGGGCGAGCTGGTCGTACACCTTCTGCCCGCCCATGAGGTGGGAGACGACGGCCGGGTCGAGCACGGTGCCGCCCGCGACAAGGGTCCCGATCGCGTCGCGGAGCACGCCGACATCGACGACGCGATCCTTGAGGAGATACCCGAACCGCTCGGGATGCGCTCGTGCAAGGTCGACGACGTACCGGCTCTCCAGCGACTGGGAGAGCAGCAGGATGGACAGGTCAGGATGCCGTCGTCGCAGCTCCACCGCCGCTCGTGCTCCCTCGTGGGTGAAGGTCGGAGGCATCCTGATGTCGACGATCGCCACCTCCGGGCGGTGTTCGTCGACCGCGGCGTGCAGCGCGTCGGCGTCGGCAACGACTGCACAGACCTCGATCCCGGTCTCCACGAGGAGCCGGGTGAGTCCGTCGCGAAGGAGTCCGGAGTCATCCGCGATCACGACCCGCACGGGATCACCCCCGACACGACCGTCCCGCGAGCAGGAACGGAGTCGATCCTCAGCACTCCCCCGGCTGCCCCGACCCGGTCGCGCAGCCCGCGGAGGCCGGGTCCGTCCGGATTGGCGCCCCCGCGGCCGTCGTCGCGCACCTCGAAGGTCAGGGAGTCGCTGACCTGGCGCACGCAGACCCGGACCTCGGTCGCCTGGGCGTGCTTCTGGGCGTTGACCAACGCCTCTCCCAGGGCGAGCCAGGCGGTGAACTCGACCGAGGGATCCAGTCGCGCGACGTCCACGTCCAGGCGCACCGGAACGGTCGCGTGCGCACGAAGGTCGTCGAGCGCTGCCGGGAGCCCGCCGTCGGCGAGCGCTGCGGGGTGGAGGCCGTTGGCCAGGGCCCGCAGGTCCCGGACCGCGGACTGTGCCTCGTGGGCGCCTGCCGCCAACGCGCTGCTCATGCGTTCGGGGTCACCGCTGAGGTGCGCGGACTGCAGCTCGAAGGCGAGTGCGATCAGTTGCTGCTGCGCTCCGTCATGGAGGTCCCGCTCGATCCGGCGTCGCTCCTCCCGCTGCGCCTCGGCGAGGCGTCGTTGCGACCCCGCAAGCTCCACGAGACGCTCGGCGAGCTCGGCACGCAGCCGGGCGTTGTCGAGCTCGGTCGACGCGGCGGCAGCGCCCGCGGCGACGACGGCCCGGTCCACCGCGCCCGCTTCGAAGCCGACCCTCGCGATGACCCGACCGGCGCGCTCGACCTCGACCGCGTTCCGGGGCTCGGCTGCCGCCTCACCGGTGGAACGGACCCACGACCCGGCGTCGATCCCGGGGTAGCTGATCGACACGCTGGGGTCCGCGAACGCGCGACGCATGAGGTCGTCGAGGTCGAGGTCGGCGGACCCGATCTCGCCTGTGATCAGCCGGACCGCATCGTGGCGGCGCCGGTTGAACCGCCGGTCGATCGTGTCCTGCAGGCCACGGCGCAGGGGGGCTGCGAGCACGGCGACAGTCAGCGCGCCGATCGTGGCAGCGACCTCGGGCGTGGTCGACCAGCGTCCGGTTCCCCGGGCGCCGAGCCAGATGATCCCGGCGTAGGTGCCGACCAGGATCGCCGTGAGCAACGAGTAGCTGGTGGTCCGGGAGAGGACGCGCTCGACGTCGTACAGGTGGTAGCGGGTGATCGACAGGCCGGCTGCCACCGGGATCAGGATGATGAAGCCACCCGTGGACAGGACCATCAGCTCAGTCGCTTCGGCGCTCGCCGCGATGAAGGCACCGAGCACGCACACGGGGAGGACCGCGACCACCAGCGCCAGCCACATCAAGCGCTGCCGTTCGTCCCCCTCCGCCCGTCGCCAGCGCAGGACCAGCGAGAACCCCGAGGCCACCAGCCCCACGGCCACCAGCAGGACGAGTACATAGGCCACCCCGCTGGTCAACCAACCGAGTCCGGGGGCACCGAGTGGGTTGTCGACCGACTGGTACGGGGCGTCGAGCTCGGTCCGGAACAGGGCGAGCGCGAACGCGGCCCCGCCGGCGCCGATGACGGCTCGCCCGACCACGCGCCAGCGCCGGTTCAGGTAGGTGCCAGTCGGCGTCAGCAGGAGGACGAGGGCGATGATGACGAACCACGCGATCCAGGCGGAGTTGTCGACTGCCGCGATCACACCCGTGCCCGGCAGTGAGCCGGGTTGGACGATCGCGCCCCAGCCCACCCAGCTCGCCGCGAAAGCGGAGAACATGATGACGCTCGACAGGGCGAGGAAGAGCCAGCCGACGGGATGGCGGGGCTGTGCGCTGACGATCGCTGCGCCGACGAGGGAGGCGACGACCACACCGAGGATGAGCCCCACGCCCACGGCAGTCGTCTGCACGAGCTCGGGGTGGCCCTCGTCAGCGATGGCGTGGTCGGAGACCAGCGCCCCGACTCCGACGGCGAGCTGGGTGCCGAGCACAGCGGCGAGCGCGACACGTACGCGCTTGGTCTGGGCCCCGGCCGTCTCCACAGGACCAATGCTGTCACCGTACGGCGCCGTCCGGGGTCCGTGCTGGCACGGAATCCGGGCCCGTGACGCCACCACCGAGGACCCGGGAAGCCTCGGATGCGCCGAGATGGTCCCCGATCGCAGTCTGGATCCATGAACAGTCTCCACACCCTCCCTGAGGTCGGCCCCGGAGTTGCACCCGTCGCGGAACGGCGCATCTCCATCGGGCTGGCCGTCGTGTTCCTGGCCGGATTCGTCGCCATGATGGCGACCTCGACCGACCGTGAGCCGGATGCTGATCCGGCCAAGATCATCGCCTCCTACGAGACCACCCTCGGAGCCGTACGGATCGAGTCCTATGTCCTGATGGCGCTCTGCGCCGTGCTGGTGTTCCTGGGAACGTCGATCCGCTCGCGACTCTCGGCGGTGGGACATCGCTGGGCAGCCGACGCCGCACTCGTCGGGTTCGGCCTGATGGCCTTCACCTACGCGAGCTTCGGGGTCACGACGCTGGCCCTGCGCCACGCGGTCGACCTCGGCGACACCAGTGTCGTCTCTGCGGCCAACCTTGCTGACACGTCGAACTTCCTGCCGGCGATGGCGGCGATGGCGTGCATCTACATCGGCGTGGGCGTGAGCGCGCTCGGTTCAGGTGCGCTGCCGCGTTGGCTCAGCTGGGCCTCGATCGTGCTCGGCGTGCTCGCACCCCTGGGTCCCGGCGGATTCGCGCCGTTCGTGCTGCTGCCGGGCTGGCTGCTCCTGGTGGCCGTGCTGCTGCCTGGTGACGCCGACGCGAAGGGCCGGTGAGCACGATGACGAGGAAGCCGATGGCCGCAGCCGCGCTGCTGCTGGTCCTCACCGGATGCGGGGACGGCGGCGACGAGAAGGGCGATGACGCCCCGGAGCCGACCGGACCGACGTACGTCGAAACGGCGAACCGGCTGTGCGAGGAGCTGATCGACGACGTCGTACCGATCACCGGCGACTCCGCTCCCGTGCCCGACCGAGCGCGGTACGTGGCGAATCGAACCGCACTCGCCCCGGTCTACGAGGAGTTCGACGGCGAGCTCGACCAGATCGAGGTGCAGACCGACGCCGACAGGAAGGCGGACGAGGCGTTCGACGCCTATCGGGCGGCGATCGCGGCGTTGGACGAGGAGTGGGACACCAAGGTCGAGCAGCTGACCGAGGAGGAGTGGTCCCGTGCCTACGGCAAGGCCCTGGACGAGTTCTTCGGCTCGCCCGCGAGGCAGGGCCTGCTCGCGACGGGCATCGAGTGTCCGGCGCGATGAACCTCATCGACACCTCGGTCGAGGAGCTCAAGGAGCGCGAGCAGGTCGCCTTCCGCCGGTTCCTGACCG
>NZ_JBMCZA010000239.1:81664-82555 GCF_048654705.1 Nocardioides sp. CPCC 206348 | reverse complement strand
CCGCGACCCCGGTCGCGGACGGCGCCTGGAACGCTGGTCAGGTCGCGGCCCACGTCCTCACCGTCTTCCGGCGCTACAACCACCGGGACCTGACCTCTCCCGCAGGCCTGAGCGAGAACATGGCCGACCTGGATGCGCAGAACCAGGCGGAGCTCGACGCCGTCTCCGGCCTGACCCACGCAGAGGTCGTTGACGAGCTGACATCCGAACAGAAGCTGCTCGAGGACCTCGAGCTGGATCCGGCAACGACCTATCCGTTCCACTTCGGACAGACGATCGACGTCTTCGGCGGCTGGGGCAACGCCATCGGCGAGCTGCTCGTGCACGGGCACGACGTCGCGCGTGCGACAGGACGGCGGTGGCCGATCGCGCCGCGCGATGCGCTCCTGGTCATGAACGCCAACTTCCAGGTCGCCGCCGGCGCGGTGAGCCCGGAGGCCGCGCAGGACATGAGCGCGACCTTCGAGTTCCGGGTCCGGGGCGGGCGACCGCAGACCCTGGCGATTGAACGAGGCGATGTCGCCATGCTGCCCAGTTCCCTGGTGCCGGGGCGGCCCGACGTGGTGCTCGCCGGGCCGCCGGTGCCGTTCCTGCTGAACCTCTACGGTCGGCTCAGCACGCCGGGGGCCGCCCTGCGTGGCGTCGGCATCCGAGGTGGCCGTCGACCCTGGCTCGGCCTGCGTCTCGCCAGGGTCTTCGAGACGCCGATCGGTTAGTGCACCGACGCCGGACCGGAGGAACCAGGATCAGGAGGTGGGAATCAGGTAGCCGGAGACGTAGACGAATCCGCCCCCGTCACCGGTCACTGCACCACCGGCCGGAAGCTGGCGCTCCAGGTTGATGAGATAGAACGAACCGGCAGCGGCAAAGTCCAGGACCCGTGTCGCGCCC
>NZ_JBMCZA010000239.1:81335-81654 GCF_048654705.1 Nocardioides sp. CPCC 206348 | reverse complement strand
ATCAGGTAGCCGGAGACGTAGACGAATCCGCCCCCGTCGCCGGTCACTGCACCACCGGCCGGAAGCTGACGCTCCAAGGTGATGGAGTAGTACGAACCGGGGGCGGCGAAGTCCAGGACCCGTGTCGCACCGGCGTAGAACGCATTCCCGTTCCCGACGCCCTGGAGCTCAACCGGGATTGGGAACCCGAGTCCACCATTGCCGGCATTCGCGCTCACCAACGGAGTCTGGCCCGAGGGCACGTTGACTCTCGCCGAGATGAACTCGACCACCAGCCGCTTTCCAGCGGGCACCTGGAAGCTTCCATTGTCGGTGGTCA
>NZ_JBMCZA010000239.1:45976-81325 GCF_048654705.1 Nocardioides sp. CPCC 206348 | reverse complement strand
CGCATTCCCGTTCCCGACGCCCTGGAGCTCAACCGGGACAGGGAATCCGAGTGCACCAGTGCTGGCGTTCGCGCTCAGCAGCGGAGTCTGGCCCGAGGGCACGTTGACTCTCGCCGAGATGAACTCGACCACCAGCCGCTTTCCAGCGGGCACCTGGAAGCTCCCGCTGTCGGTGGTCGCGCCAGCATCGGTGAGGTCAACCCTGATCTCGAACGGCTCCCGATCGTCAGCGACGGAAACGCTCCCGCTCACACCGACATCGCCCGTCACGGGCACCGGCTTCGCGCTGGTGTTGCTGACGGCCACCGACCCTGCGACCGGGACCGGGTGCGCCGCGTCGTTGGAGACGAACACATTGAGGAGGGCGCCCGCGGCATGGGCGCCGGGGCCGCCGAACAACACACCGCCCAGGAGGAGGGCGAGTGCCAGTGCCAGGATCGCCCGACCTCGACGGCGCACCAGCGCGACGGTCGATCCGATCCCCCGAATTTCAGTGAAGGGTTTCATGCGGTTCTCCAGGTGAGCTGTGACGACCTCGAAGGCCGTTCCCTCCCCGCACCGATCACGCTAACTCCGGTTCGCCGTACCCGGCATGGCCCATTCGGACCAGATGTGCTCAGACGCTGATCGAAGGCTCCGTCTTCTCGCGGACCTCTTCCACGGTGACACCGGGGGCGAGCTCGACGAGCTTCAGCCCCTCGGGGGTCACGTCGAGGACACAGAGGTCCGTGATGATCCGCTCGACGACGCCGCGACCGGTGTACGGCAGCGAGCACTCGTCGACGATCTTGTAGGAGCCGTCGCGGGCGACGTGCTCCATCAGCACGATCACGCGCTTGGCGCCGTGGACCAGGTCCATCGCGCCGCCCATGCCCTTGACCATCTTGCCGGGGATCATCCAGTTGGCGATGTCGCCCGCGGCCGAGACCTGCATGGCGCCGAGGATGGCGGCGTCGACCTTGCCGCCGCGGATCATGCCGAAGCTGGCGGCGGAGTCGAAGAACGACGCACCGCGGCGCACCGTGACCGTCTCCTTGCCTGCGTTGATCAGGTCCGCGTCCTCTTCGCCTGCGAGCGGGTACGCCCCGACACCGAGGATGCCGTTCTCGCTCTGCAGGACCAGCTCGACGTCGTCGGCGACATAGTTGGGGACCAGCGTCGGCAGGCCGATGCCGAGGTTCACGTAGGACCCGTCGGTCAGCTCCGAGGCCGCCCGGGCGGCCATCTCCTCGCGCGTCCAGCTCATCGAACGGTCCTCTTCTCGATCCGCTTGTCGGCTGCCTCGTCGGCGGTCAGCTCGACCACCCGGTGCACGAAGACGCCCGGTGTGTGGACGTGGTTGGGATCGAGCTCGCCCGGCTCGACGAGCTCCTCGACCTCCGCGACGGTGATCCGGCCGCACATCGCGGCGAGCGGGTTGAAGTTGCGCGCCGAGTCGCGGAAGACGAGGTTGCCGTGGCGATCGCCCTTCCACGCACGGACCAGTCCGAAGTCGGCGATGATCGCGTGCTCGAGGAGGTACTCGCGCGGACCGTCGGCCGTCTCGAAGACCTGCGTCTGCTTGGCCGGCGAGGAGACGACGACATTGCCCGCGTCGTCGTACCGCCAGGGCAGGCCGCCGTCAGCGACCTGGGTGCCGACGCCGGTCGGGGTGAAGAACGCCGGGATGCCGGAGCCGCCCGCGCGCATCCGCTCGGCCAGCGTGCCCTGCGGGGTCAGCTCGACCTCGAGCTCGCCGGAGAGGTACTGCCGCGCGAACTCCTTGTTCTCGCCGACGTACGACGACACCATCCGCCGGATCCGCCGCTTCTCCAGCAGCAGGCCCAGGCCCCAGTCGTCGACGCCGCAGTTGTTGGAGACCACTTCGAGGTCGGCCGTGCCGGCCTCGAGCAGGGCGCGAATCAGCACCGAAGGGATCCCGCAGAGCCCGAATCCACCGACCGCCAGCGTGGCGCCGTCGGGGATGTCCGCGATCGCCTCGGCCGCGGTTGCCACCACCTTGTCCATGCTCCGATCCAAGAGTGCTGGCCGTTCCCCGTCAACGGCTGACCGGTGGACCGACGGGAATCACCCGCTCAGTGAGACCAGAGATGGGCTAGCGTTCATTGAGTGGACACCCCGTCGGACGTGGTCGGACGCACCGGAGCGGTGCTGCGCGCGGTGTCCGTCGCGGAGCCGGCCGGCGCGACCACCTCGGCGGTCGCCCGCCGCACCGGCCTGGCCCGACCCACGGTGCACCGGCTGCTCGCCTCCCTGCTCAGCGAGGGGCTCGTCGATCGCGACCCTGCCGGCCGCTGGCTGCTCGGCCCCGAGCTCTACCTGCTGGGCACCACCGCCGCGCCGCGGTACGACGTCACCGCACTGGCCCAGCCCGTCGTACGACAACTGGCCCTGGCCACCGGCGAGAGCGCGTTCTTCTCGGCCCGGCGCGGCAACGAGACCGTGTGCCTGCTGCGCGAGGACGGCAGCTTCCCGATCCGCTCGCACGTCCTCCACGAAGGCATCCGGTTCCCGCTCGGTGTGGGCACCGCCGGGCTGGCGATCCTCGCCTACCTCGGCGACAACGAGATCGAGGAGTACCTCGCGCGAGCCGACCTCACGACGTCGTACGGCGAACAGCACGGCCGCGACGCGGTGCGCGAGCGGGTGGCCACGACCCGCACGCAGGGGTACGCGATCAACCCGGGCCTGATCGTGGAAGGCAGCTGGGGCATGGGCGCAGCCGTCTTCGACGCCGAGGAGCAGCCCCGCTGGGCGCTGAGCCTGACCGGGATCGAGCAGCGGTTCGGCACGGACCGGCGTGGCGAGCTCGGCGAGCTCCTCCTGCGCGCGGCCCATCAGCTCACCCGGACGCTGAGGCCTCGTTCACCCGGGCCCGTCGCCCCTCCTCAGCGTTTCAACGACCCACCCTCCGGGTAACCATCCACGGCCCGCCGCACACTGACGACTCCCTACCCGGACAAGGACCGCCATGGCCGGACCCAAGGTCTTCTACGACAAGCTGATGGCGGGATCCCCCGCCACGGTGACTGCCCTGGAGACGAACGTCAGCACGGCGATGACCCACGTCCACGGTGCAGTGGAAGACATCCACCTGGCCGAGGGACGACCCGTCTGGGACAGCCCCGATGCGCGGACGCTCTACAACATGCGAGCCTGGGCAACGCGGGCCGTCGCCCAGGTCTCCTCGATGCGACTCAACCGCACCGAACTGTGCCTGCGGATGGCCGCAGACAACTACCGCGAGATCCGCCTTGATGCCGAGGACCTGTGGGCACAGTGGCGGACGCTCCGCCAGCCGCCCGTCACCCACCCGAACTTTCCCCAGATGCAGGCAGCCTGGACCCAGGCCTTCATCTACCTGGTCAGCCGCCACGACAATGAACTCGACCAGGCGCTGCAGTTCCTCTCCGCCAAGGCCCCGGACGAGGAGTGGTTCATCACCGGTCTCGTACGGGCGATGCGGTTCGACCTGGGGACGGGCAACGATCTCGGGCCGCTGATCCCGGGGACCGCACTGACGGGCGACGACACCGGCCTGACCCCGCAGGGCCTCGGCTACGACCCAGCGACCGGAAACCTCGTCCAGACCAGCTACGCCGACGGCCGATCGGTGCTGACGATCATCGATCCCGACACCGGGACGGTCATCAACACCGTGGACCTCGGTCCGGCCGGCAGTGACGCCCCCGGACATGCCGGCGGAGTCCAGGTGGACGGGGACTCGGTGTGGGTCAGTGGCGGCGGCCAGATGTTCCGCTACTCCCTGGCCGACATCACCGCGACGACGCCGGGAGGCACCGTTCCGGTACAGGGCACAGCGGCCCATCCCGATGGCGTCGTCGACGTCGAGGCGTCGTCGTTCAGCACGATCCACGACGGGGTGATGTACGTCGGCCGGTGGGAGGCCAATCACTACCGCCCGGGCGAGCTCTACAGCTACGCACTGGACGAGAGCAGCGGCAGGTGGGAGAGGTCCGGTGGCCCCTGGAGCATCCCCGGCGAGACGCAGGGCATCAGCATCCGCGACGACCGGATCTACTTCTCCATCTCCGAAGGGCGCCACTTCGACAGCACGCTGCGTTCCTACGACTTCAACCACCTGCAGGAGACGGGAAAACTGGGCAGCCCGCTCGGCGAGGAACGACTGCCTCCGATGTCCGAGGGCATCGTGGCCCTGCCGGACGGTGTCCACACCACCTACGAGTCCGGCTCGTCGTCGTACTCCTCACCAACCGAGGTGAAGGGCGCCCATCCGTATGGCGGCGTCGGTTCCCTGTGGCCCGGCTTGAACATGACGGTCACGCCGTACGGCGAGCTCGGCGGCGACGAGATCGCGCTCGAACCACCCACCCTCGACGAGGCCAGCCGGCTCTTCGGCCAGGCCGAGACTGCCCTCGACACGTGCGACCGGGAGATCGCAAGGCTGCACCTCCCGGCGACCTCGCTGGGCGACGTGGAGAATGCCGGAGTGTTCGCTCGCGCGGTCAACGACCACCTCTCCACCACCTCTCGCTGGCTCGACGAGGGTCGGGTGTCCGCAGCAACCACGCGGGCCGGGTTGATCGAGACCGCGCGCGACTACGAGGAGACCGACAACGGAGCCGCCATCGCCGCCACGCGATTGGCCGAGCGTCTCCAGGCCGGCTACGCGAACACCACCGAGAAGGTCAACGAGCACTACCAGCGCGGCAGGGACGCGGTCGAAGGAGCCGTCGACGAAGGCGTGGAGCGCGGCCGGGACTTGATCGAGAAGCTGCCGGGGCTCGGCTGATGACGCGTCCCGTGCAGGGTTCGCGCGTCCCCGTCGGCGCGACCACCCTTCTGCTCTCGATCCTGGTGACCGGGCTGCTCGCCGCCTGCGAGGAGGACACACCCGAACGACCGGCAGGCGACTGGCCCGCCGCTGAGACGCTGGTCGCACGGGACGGGCTGGTGTGGTCAGCCGCGAACGTCGTCCATCTCGGCGATGGCAGCACCGTCGACGTCGGTGAGCCGATCCGTGCGTTCGTGGTCGCCGGCGACGGGATCTTCTACCTCGGCGTCGGTCCAGGAGGTCACGGATGGACCGACCTTCGCTACGCCCCCGCCGACGGCGGAGACGTGGTGAAGACCGGCGCCCGTCCCGAGCCGGAGTCGATCACCGTGTCGCCCGATGGTCGGCATCTCGGATTCGTCGATCGCGCCGACGTCCCCGCGGCCACCGTCGTCGTCGACCTGACGACCGGCACGGAGGTCGTCTCGTCCAACGACGGGCTGACCGACTCCGAGGACCTCGAGGCCGCGTACGACGAGGTCGAACCGGCGGTGCTGGCGATCGACGACGACTCCGCGTGGGTGAAGACCCTCGACGGCGTCCTCGAGTTCGATCTCGGCTCGGGCGAGAGCACGGCGTCGAACCGGAGCGCCGACGACGTACGACCGGCCCGACCCGACGTCCGGACGGTGCCCAACCCTGCGGGCACCTGGACCATCGACAACCAGTCGCCGGGCGGCCCGCACCTGGTGGCCGGGAACGGCCGGGAGGTTCGGGCGGTCCTCACCGAGGACGACCTCAGCGGCCCGTTGACCGCCGATCCGTCGACTCCTTGGGACGACAGCACGTTCTGGGCCCTCACCCGGTGGCTCGATGACGACACCGCGGTCGCGATCGTGGCCTACGGCGAGTCGCTCATCCTCGTTGCGTGCCCGGTCAGTACCGGCGACTGCGCGCCCCTGCCGGGCGGTGGCCCGGACGCCCACTGGCCGCTCGATCTCCCCGCCCCCTGATCCCGCGGTGACCCTCCACGGCGTTCTACGTACGTGGTGGAAATACGTATCCAACTGAGTGGGATTACGGGTGTGCGGCGGTGTCGAGAGGCGCACCATCGAAGTGTGCTCATCACGGAGCACCCTCCACGCGGAAAGGAGGCCTGTCATGACCTGGCACACCTCAACGACGACGAAGTCCGAGCTGCACGCGCTGCTCGCCCAGATCCGGCACCAGGGCGGAACCGTGGCGAGCTGCCACCGGTGCACGGCCGGCCTCGAGATCACCTGGTTCACCCTCTGACCGCTGTCCCGGCCGGACCGTGCGTCAGAGCGCAAGCCGCCCGAACGCGTCGGCCGGCTCGGCGCCGGAGGACACCTCCGCGAGCTCGGTCAGGCAGCGGTCGACCGTGAGCACGTTGCCGTAGACCAGGCCCCGCAACAGCGCCTGTGTCGGCTCCGCCCCGTGCGAGAGGAAGAGCATCGTGCGGAACAGGACGACGCCGCTCTCCAGGTCCACCTGGAACGCGCCGGTCAGCAGCTGCCAGTTGGTGCGTACGACGATCTCCGTCATGGCACCACGGCGGTCGGCGGGCACGGTGAACGGCAGCACCGACTCGAAGGCCAGCTGGCCGAACGGGTCATAGGGCCGGGCCCGGCAGTCCCACTCGCCGTCGGTGCCGACGAAGTGGGTGTCGATGCAGGGCAGCGCGTCGTACGTCCCGGGCTCGACCGGCCAACCGTCCTCGATCAGGAACCGCAGGGTCTGCTCGAACATCAGGCGGGCTCCATCTCGTCGACCAGGACGGCCCGCAGGGCCCGAGCCTGGGAGAAGCCGGGCTCGATCTCGAGGGCCCGGTCGGCCCACCGTCGCGCCACCTCGAGGTCGCGCAGGCCCCGACGAGCCACGCCCATGGCGAAGGCGGCGGGAGCGCTGTCCGGGTGCTCCTTGACCGACAGCTCCAGGAAGTCGGCCGCACGGGCGAAGCGATCCATCGCCGAGAACGCCAGCCCCAGGCACAGGGCCAGGTCGGTCGGCTCCCCGGTGGGGAACCAGTTGTCCCACACCCGCAGCAGGACCCGCTCGACCTCGTCACGGCCCTGGTCGGGCACCCCCGGCAGCGTCTCCAGCAACCGGGGCAGCAGCTCGACCAGGAGGACGGGGTCGAAGTGGGTCAGCCGCAGGCACGCCAGCATCGACTCGACGGACTCGCTCCCGCCCAGCAGCGGACGGACCAGGAAGAAGTTGTCGGGGCCGGTGTCGACCAGGTGGTCCTGCATCGCAGCGGTGAGGCCGGCGGGATCAGCGACTTCTCCGCGCACGAACGCGGCGACGACCAGGCTGCGGGCGGGGTCGCGCGGCAGCACGGCCACGCCTCCGAGCCGCCGGGTGTGCCGGGCGATCAGGTCGAAGTTGACCATCAGCGAGAAGCCGGAGCCGTGCGGGACGACGGACGGCTCGACCTGCGAACACAGGTCGAGCGGGCTCACGTGGCCCTTGTCAGCGACGAGCGCACAGGTGGGTGCGTCCGTGAGGCCCTCGAACAGGTCGAGACAGGCCAGCGCGCCGGTCGGCACCAGGACGGCGGTGTCGTCGAGGGTGTCGCGGTAGGTCTCCAGGATCGGGGCGACGTCCTCGGGAAGCTCGCCGCAAGGAACCACGTCCCACACGATGTCGGCGGACCGGAGATCGGCAGGCACCTCGGCGGTGGCCTCGTACAGCTCGCCTCCGCGGACGACGTAGGCATCCGCGCGCAGCGTGTCGAAGACGTAGTTGGCGATCCCGATGACCGGGCCCTGCAGGCTGCCCGGCCCGAGGGACCGGCCGGAGACGACCATCTCCGTGGGGTGCAGGTCGTCGGCGTCGAGGACGGCGAAGTCGAGGAGTCCCTCCTCGACCAGGGGCCGGTACGACGGGTGCGCGGCCCACGCTGCAACGCGCTGCGCCGCGAAGTCGGTCAGCACGTAGGTGAACGGGCGGTCGGGGGCCAGCGCGCGGAGGTGGCGCACGAACAGGTAGCCGAAGCGTCCCGACCCACCACCGATCTCGACGATGTGGGGCCGCTTCGCCGGATCGTCGTCTCCCTCGGAACGCGGCACCGAGCGCAGGAACTCCAGCGCGAGCCGCGCGTAGGTGTGGGCGATCGTCGGGTTGCCGGTGATGTGGTGCGGGACCATGCCCGAGCCCCACAGCCCCTCCGCGCCCTGGTCGTAGAACTCGCGCTGCCGCTGCCACAGGGGGGCGCGCGAGAGGCGGTCGGCGGGTGCCCGGAGGTCGTCGTCCGTGGCGGGGTCGGTACTGGCGCCGAGCACCGACGCGATCGTCTTCCCGGGGCGGCGGGCGGCGCGCTGCTCACTCATCGTCGCCGTCCATCCACGCCAGTTCCGCCGGACGCGCAGCGCCGTCACCCTCGAAGTCGACCGAGGCGCCGTCGACCTTGACCGTGCGGAACCCACCAGCGATCGGCTCACCGATCTCCAGGCCGTCGATCGATTGCGTCCAGCCCGGCTCGACCGGCCCCTCGATCGAGACGCCGAGGCCGACCGTCGACTGATCGGCGATCGCGCTGTCGGCGTCGAAGTTCGAGGTGCGGACGCTCACGTCGACCAGTCGTACGACGATGGCCTGGTCGCCGACGTGGCGCAGGGACGCCGTCGCGGGGCTGCCGGTGGAGACGTCGAGCTCGAGCGCCGCCACCGGGTGGTCGAGGAGATCGGTGTGGAGGTCGCGGAGCAGCCTGACCAGCGTGGCCGCCGGCTCGGGCGGCTCGACGCCGGCGCCGAGGCTCAGCCCGAATCCTTCGGCGTTGACCTGCTCGGTGGCGCCGCCACCCGACGCCCCCTCGGGCGCAGCGCCCGGCGGTGCCCCTGCGGCCGCGGCCAGCGCCGCGACGAGGGCATCGCGCTCACCGTCGTCGAGGGTCCGCCCGAAGCGCCCGACCCGCTGGCCCGAGCTCTGCCAGCCGACCACGGCTCCCTGCTCATCGACCTTCAGCCCGGCGGAACGGGGCGGTCGCCCGGGCGCCGTACGGGTGAACAGGATCACCGTCGCTCTGCCTTCCACTTGTCGGCCTTGCCGGACTGCAGGGTCCATTCCCGGGCGAGGATGTTGATGAAGGGCTGGACGTGGCGCGGCTCGATCGGGTGCTCGTGTGCCGGAGCGCCCTTGCCGCCGCCACCTCGTGCGGGGGTGGTGGTCATGCTGCCCATCAAGCTGTTGTTGGAGTAGAGGAACGGCGTGACCGACGCCGACAGGTTGCCCTGGAATCCCGGGACGCCCTTCGCGAGGAAGGCAGCCTGGATGTCGGCGTACACCGATGCGCCACCGTTGGCCTGGGCGTACTTCTGCGCGACGAACCGGGAGAAGCCACCCTGCTGCCCGTTGAGGGACGCCACCACGGCAGCCAGCCGGGCGCCCCACCGCTTGTCGTTCCGGGCCTCGATCGGCGCGGTGAGCGTGTCGTCGAGAGGCAGCTTGGCCTTGATGTCGGCGGCCATCTTGGTGGCATCCGCCTCGAGCCCGGCGGGAGTACCGACCCCGGGCTCCTCACCGGTCACCTGCCGGTAGTGCTCCTCGGTGCGGTTGTACTCGTCGGCGAGGCCGATCAGGTGCCCGAACTCGTGCGGGGCCATCGACCGGCGATCGTCGATCGTGTACCAGGTGCCCGAGTCGGAACGGCTCTCCAGCCGCTCGGCACGGGTCTTGGCCTTCGGGTCGAAGCGGTAGACGTCGACGTCGTGGCCGGCACCCCGCTTGGCCTCGAAGTTGATGTTCATCTTCTTCTTCTTCGGGTCGTCCTGGTTGACGGCAGCGAAGGTGCTCCAGATCTCCTTGATGTCGCTCAACCACTGGCTGATCCGGCCGTCGACGCCCGACTGCTTCTTGTGGAACGCGATGCCGAGCGAGATGTTGAGCGCGGTCTTCGTCAGCTTCCAGTCGTACGACGCCGTGGTGCCGACGTTCTTGACCCCCTCCACCTCCTCATGCCAGTCGAACTCGACATGCCCCTGGGTCGCGGCGCCGGCGGTCTCGAGCTTGGCCCAGGTGGTCGGGTCGGCGATCCCGGTGGCGGGCAGGGGCACCGACGACTGGAACAGCTTGAGCCCGGCGTCCGTGCGCGGCCCGAACTTGCCGTCGACCGTGAGCGCCTTGCCGGCCTTGCCGCTGTTGTTGAGCCGCTCCTGCAGCTCCTTGACGGCGACGCCCTTCGACTTGAGCTGCAGCTGGGCGTGCGTCCCGCCGGCCGGGTTGTCGAGGTCGGCCTGGCTCTGGCCCGGCCCGATCACGACCGTGTCGTTGGCGCTGACGTTGACCGACGGGGCGCGGGCCTTGAGCTGGGCGTGGGTGACGCCCTCGACCACGCCGTCCTCGGTGACGCCCTTGACCCCCTCGGCGATCAGCCGCTTCTGGAACGCCTTGGCCGCGGTGGTGGTCTGGGGGTCGAAGCGCCCGGTGATCGCCAGTCGGGGAGAAGCCCCGACGCCGTTGAGCTGCTGCTGGATGATGCCGACCTCGGTGCTCGGCCCGTCGCCCTCCCGGGCACGCTGCACGGTCACGGCCTGGACGAACTGGGCCACCACGCGGTTGCCGACCTGGCGCTGCAGCTGCGCCATGGGGTTCAACGGCGCGGGCTGGCGCTGCCCGAGGCCCTCGTCCTGATCGGGCACGCGGGCAGGAGGCTTTCGACGGCGCACCCGCTCGGCCATGCGGCCACGATAGGTCGGGACGGTCGGCTCGCGCACCGGCACACGGCCAACCGTGCCCGAACGGGCACGAGCACTAGCATCGCGGCGTGACGTCCCCCCGAACATCGCCCGCCGCCGCCCGACGGGCTGTGGTGACCGGCGCCGGACCCGGCTCGATCGGAGCGGCCGTCGCCGACCGGCTGGCTGCTTCCGGTTTCGACGTCACGGTCACGACCCGCACCCAGCCCGTGGCCGATCACCGTTGGCACGCGCTCGATCTCGCCGACCGCGGGTCGGTCGCCACCTTCGCCCGGTGGTACGACGACCAGGCCGCCGACCTCGACCTGCTGGTCAACTGCGCGGGCATCCACCTCGACCTCGGGTCGCGCTGGAACGAGCCGCAGCTGCTCGACGACCACGAGATCCACTGGCGGACCAACTACCTCGGCACCGTCGATCTCACCCGCGCCTTGCTCCCCCGGCTCCTGGCCGCGACCGATGCGCGCGGCACGGCCGTCGTACTCCATGTCGTGTCGAAGCTGCACGAACGCGGGGTGGCGGCCGCCCTGGTCGGCGAAGAGTGGGACTACGACTCGTGGGTCGCCTACGGGAGCTCGAAGCTGGCGCTGGTCCACGACGCGGCGGCGCTGGCCGACGAGCACGGCAGCCGGGGCCTGCGCGCGATCGCGGTCCACCCGGGCGCGGTGTCGACCAACATCGCCGACCGCGGCCTCGAGACGCGGCCCGTGCTGCGGCGCCTGCGCAACCTCGCCCGTCCCCTCGAACGCCGCACCCTGATGCGACCCGCCGAGTCCGCCGAGCACCTCGTCCGGCTGGCCACCGACCCGGCCATCACGTCCGGGTACTTCCACAAGTCCCGCCCCGCCGACCCGGCGCCGCTGGCCGGCGACCTCGACCTGCGCGCGCAGCTGCAGGCAGCGACCGACGATTGGCTCACCTCCGCGCGCTAGCGTTCGGCCCGTGTTCGCATACGAGTTCGAGGGCAAGTCCCCCACGGTCCACCCGGAGGCGTTCGTCGCCCCGACCGCCACCCTGATCGGCGACGTGACGATCGAGAAGGGTGCGAGCGTCTGGTACGGCGCCGTGCTGCGCGCCGACATCTGCACGATCATCGTCCGCGAGGGCGCCAACGTGCAGGACAACTCCGTCGTACACGGCGCACCCGGCGTCGTGGTCGAGCTCGGCGAGAACTCGACCGTGGCGCACTCCTGCGTCTTCCACGGTGACCGGCTCGGCACCCGCGCCCTGCTCGGCAACGACAGCACCGTGCTGGACGGCGCCAGCGTCGGCGACGGCTCCCTGGTGGCCGCCGGGTCGCTGGTCACCCCCGGGACCGAGATCCCCGCGGGCGTCCTGGCCGCCGGCAGCCCGGCCCAGGTGAAGAAGCCGATCGAGGGCACCGGCGCGGCCTTCTGGATCGAGACGAACGCGCCGTACTACAGCGACCTGGCGAAGCGGCACCGCGCCGGAATCCGCGCGATCGACGAACAGGCCTGACCTACGCTCGGCCCATGAGCCCGGACTGGCAACCCGATCAACTCGACCTCGACGGCTACCTCGCCCGCCTCGGGCTGGCCCGGCGCGAGCCGGGACGCGAAGCACTCGATGAGCTGCACGGTGCGCACGTGCGCACCTTCAGCTTCGACAACATCGACATCCTGCTCGACCAGCACCCCGGCGTCGCGCTGGAGGCGTTGAACGAGAAGTTCGTCGGCCGCGGCCGCGGCGGCTACTGCTTCGAGCACGCGACGGTGTTCGCCGCTGCCCTCGAACAGCTCGGGTACGACGTGCGCCGGCACCTCGGTCGCGTCGGTGATCCCGCCAGTGGCAGCGTCCAGGGGCGCACCCACATGACGATCGAAGTGGGGCTGGACGGCGAGCGCCTGCTCTGCGACCCGGGCTTCGGGATGAGCCTGGTCCGCCCGGTGACGCTGGCCGACGGCGCCGAGAGCGACCAGCACGGCTGGCCGTACCGGGTCACCCGCAACGACGACGGCAGCTGGGGACTCCACCGGTTGCGGGAGTCCGGCTGGGAGCTGACCCACACCGTCGACGAGCTGCCCGTGCTGCCCGTCGACGTGGTGATCGGGCACCACTACACGAGCACGTTCCCCACGTCGCATTTCCGTTCCGGCCTGATGGTCACCCTGCACCAGGCCGGTCGCCACGTCGCACTGACGGATGCGACCGTGACCGTACGCCGACCGGGCGACCCCACCGAGCACCACGACCTCGGCGAGGGCGAGCTCGCAGGGTGGCTGCGGGAGCTGGCCGTACCGCTGAGCGAGCAGGAGCAGCAGCGGTTGCTCGCACGGCTCGCGGGCGCCCGGACCTAGTCGGCGCCTGGCCCGGTCGAGCGGAAGCCACCACCCGAACGGACTAGACAAGTCCCGCCCAACGGGGTTCGTGCTGCCCGCCGGGGTGAGCGCACGATGGAGAAGCACTCATCGTCGATTGCTCACTCCAGGAAGGAGGACCGCCATGACCTGGCACACCTCGACAACGACCAAGGCGGACCTGCCGCAGCTGTTGGCCCACATCCGACATCAGGGCGGGACCGTGGCCAGTTGCCACCAGTGCAGCAGCGGCCTGGAAGTCACCTGGTTCACCCTCTGAAAACCATCGCCGGGGCCGGACGCTATCCGTCCCGACGCCCCCGGCACAATGACGCGCATGGCGAACCCTGGCGGACCTGGCCGAGCTGACCACGAGTCCCCGGTTCTTCTGCACCGTGACGGCCACGCGGCCCACGTCGTGCTCAACCGGCCCCGCGCGATCAACGCCCTCACCCACGAGATGGTCGGCATCATCACCGCCGCGCTCGAGGAGTGGGCCACGGACGACACCGTGCGGACCGTCGTACTCACGGGCGCCGGCGAACGCGGCCTCTGCGCCGGCGGCGACATCGTCGCCCTCTGGCAGGACGCGAAGGTCGGCGGTACGGAGGCCGCGGCCTTCTGGGCCGACGAGTACCGCCTGAACGCGATGATCGCGGCGTACCCGAAGCCGTACGTCGCGATCATGGACGGCATCGTCCTCGGCGGCGGGATCGGCCTCTCCGCCCACGCGGGCGACCGCGTCGTGACCGAACGCTCGGCGATCGGCATGCCCGAGACCGGCATCGGCTTCCTGCCCGACGTCGGCGGCACCTTCCTGCTCTCGCGGGCGCCCGGCGAGACCGGCACCCACCTCGGCCTCACCGCCGGCTCCGTTGGCGCCGGTGACGCGATCGCGATCGGGTTCGCCGACCACTTCGTTCCAACCGAGCGGATCCCCGCCCTGCTCGCGGACCTGGCCGTCCGCGAGGCCTCGGTCGCGCTCGCGGCTGCGGAGGCACCTGCGCCGGAATCACCCCTCGCCGCGGCCCGATCCTGGCTGGACGTGGCGTACGCCGGGGACGACGTCCTCGTCATCCTCGAACGGTTGCGGGCCCTCGGCACGGAGGAGGCGACCACGACGGCCGACACCATCGAGGCCAAGTCACCGACCTCCGTCAAGCTCACCCTCCGCGCCCTGCGGGAAGCCGCGCAGCTGCCGACGCTGCCGCCCGCGCTCGACATGGAGTACCGGCTCGCGCTCGGCCTGCACGGTCACCACGACTTCGTGGAGGGCGTGCGCGCCCAGGTGGTCGACAAGGACCGCAACCCGCAGTGGGAGCCGGCTCGCCTCGACCTGGTCAGCGACGACGAGATCGCCGGGTTCTTCGGTTCGCTCGGCGACCGGGAGCTCGGGCTCGCGCCGTAGGACAGGTGCGAGACTCGGCACCGTGGATCGCAGGATGCTGCTTCGCCTCACCGCGATCGGCAGCGCGTCCGCCGTCCTGTCCGCGACCGGCTGCAGCGAGGAGAACCGACCCGTGAGCACCCCTGAACCCACCGGCGGCGTCACCCGCACCGTCCACCCATACGGCGAGGACCCCAGCCAGTACGGCGCCCTGTACCTGCCCAGCGCCGAGCCACGGGGGCTCGTGGTGGTCATCCACGGTGGCTTCTGGCGCCCCGAGTACTCCGCCGAGGCACTCGGCGCACCGCTGGCCGCCGCCCTCGCCGGGCAGGGCTGGGCGGCGTGGAACCTCGAGTACCGACGCGTCGGGGACCGGTCGGGCGGAGGCGGTGGCGCACCTGCAACCTTCGACGACGTGGCCGCCGGCATCGACCTGCTGGCCGAGCTCGACGTCGACACCACGACAGTCGTCACCCTGGGCCACAGCGCCGGCGGCCACCTCGCCGCGTGGGCCGCGGCGCGCGGCCGGCACGGCTGGTCCGAACGGGTGCCGGTGACGCACGTGATCAGCCAGGCCGGCGTGCTCGACCTCCGGGCAGCGGACGCCGCGGGCCTGGGCAACGGTGCGGTCCGGGCCTTCCTCGGCCACCCGCCGACCACGGCCGACGCGCGCTTCGACCCGGCGCAGCAGCTCCCGCTCGACGTACCGATCTGGTGCGTGCACGGGGAAGCGGACGCGAACGTGCCGCTGAGCCAGTCGACCGACTATGTCGAGCGCGCCAGGGCAGCGGGCGCCACGGCTGAGCTGGTCGAGATGTCCGGGGACCACTTCGTCGTCATCGACCCCGCGTCGGACGCCTGGGCGCGCCAGCTGGAGATCCTCGACACGATCGCCTGAGCGGCCCTTCCGGAGTCCCGCGTAGTCTCCGGAGGTGTCTTCGCCCCCTCGCCGTGGCCACCTGCCGGTGGTCGTGACGCTCCTCTTCGTCGCCGGGTGGGCCACCAACCACTTCGCCGCGATGATCCCGGTGCTCCGCGACCAGGAGGGCCTCTCGGCCACGGTGCTGGCTGGGGCCTTCGGTGTCTACGCACTCGGCCTCCTCCCCGGACTCCTGGGCGGCGGCGGGGTCTCGGACCGCGTCGGACGCCGACCGGTCGTGCTGATCGGGAGCACGATCGCTGCTGCGGGCAACCTGCTGATGCTCTGCTGGCACACCGGAGCCGGTATCTACTGCGGGCGTCTGGTGGTCGGTGTCGGCGTCGGGCTCGCCATGAGCGCCGGCACGGCGTGGGCCGCGGACCTCGGCGGCCGCCGGGGTACGACGATCGCAGGGACCGCGCTGACATCCGGCTTCGCCGGCGGGCCGCTCGTGTCCGGCCTGGTCGCGCAGTTCGTCACGGAGTCAGCTGCACTCGCAGCGCCGTTCGTCCTGACCATCGCGCTGTCGCTCGCCGCGGTCGCACTGGGGTTCCGGGCGACGGCCGCGCCACCGGATCCCCACCGGGCCGAGCCCCCGGCACTGCCGACGACGTCGGTCGATCGGAGCGTGGGGCGCGCCCTGGTGCGCGCCGTGCCGATGGCGCTGTGGGTGTTCTCCGCGGTCACCGTCCCGGTGGTCGTCCTCGCCGGCCGGGTCGGCGGCGACCACAGCGGGCCGTGGGTGCCGGGGGTCGCGTCGGCACTCGCCCTGGGGACGGGTGTCGCGGCGCAGGTGGCCGCCCGCCGCGCCGACTGGGGACCTCGGGCCGGCATCGTCGGCGCCGTCCTCGCAGCCGCCGGCTTCGCGCTGGCGGTCGTGGTCGACGAACAGCAGGGCGTCGGACTGTTCATCGTCACGGCCGTGCTGCTCGGGTCGGCGTACGGGCTGTGCCTGCGGGCGGGCCTCGTGGACGTCGAGACGCTCACTCCCCCCGAGCACCGCGGCATCACGATCGGCGTCTACTACGTGTGCACCTACCTGGGCTTCGGCGTGCCCGTGCTGCTCGAGTCCCTGCGCGGGCCTGTCGGCACCGCCACGCCTCTGCTCGTCCTCACCGGACTCGCCCTGGCGGCGGCAGCCCTGCGGTGGACGCAGCTGCGCGCGGGAGAGCTCGACAACGACGAACGGCGCGGTTTGCATCAACCTGGTTGATGCGAACCGCGCCGTTTCTCGTCCGAGCCGCCTGTCAGAATCGAACTGACGACCTAGTCATTACGAGTGACTCGCTCTACCGACTGAGCTAAGGCGGCGTGCTCCACGCCGAGACGCAGAACAACGTGCGGAAGCATACCGAGGTCGGGCGCCGGTTGAGGAATCCGGGTGACAGGTCAGCCCGACTCGGCCAGGCGCTTGAAGTTGAGCAGCTGGCGACGGGCCATCACCAGGTCGCCCAGGCTCAGCGCCGGAGCCAGCGGCCGGGGCAGCTCCGCCACGATCTTGAGGACCAGCCGGGTGCGTGCCGGACCGACGGGCACGAGCAGGTAGGTCATCGTGGCGCCCATGATGCGGGCGGTGAGGTGGACCTGGTGCTCGACGGCGAGCACCCGTCCCAACGGCCGCCCCGCACTTGCGGTGAACGGGTCCCCGGGCTGCGGGTCCGGGAGGTCCCGGAGCTCCCGCGGAGAGCGCCGCCCGAGGTTGTCGATCCAGTCGTAGGAGTACGGCGCCAGCCGCACCTGGACCAGCCAGGGCCAGATCCGCTCCGGGTCGGCCTCGACGGTCACCGCTCGCCAGGCCTGCAACGTCGGGTTCGCGACGAAGGCGTCGCACGGGTAGCTCCGGACGAGGTCGTCGTCCGTCGTACCCCAGCGGTCAGCGAGCACGGCGCGCGGTCAGCACTCCAGCCCGTCCTTGGGCACCTTGCCCTCGATCAGGTAGGCGTGCACGGCGTCGTCGATGCACTTGTTCTGCTTGTTGTACGCCGTGTGGCCGTCACCGTCGCGGCTGACCAGGACACCGGTCTCCAGCTGCTCGGCCATCGCGACCGCTTCCTCGTACGGCGTCGCGGGGTCGCGCGTCGTACCGAGGACCACGATCGGGGCGGCTCCGGAGCCGTCGATCTTCAGGTCGGGCTCGTCGGTGGCGGTGAACGGGATGCCGTTGCAGGCGGTCAGGCCCCAGGCGAACACCCTGCCGAACGTGGGGGACGCCTTCTCGAAGTCGGCGAACTGGGCGGGGACCTCGTCGGGGGTGATGGAGTACGGGTCGTCCAGGCAGTTGATCACCGAGATCGCCTCGAGGCTGTTGTCGGTGTACGTGCCGTTCTCGCGGGAGCCGTAGAAGTCGGCCAGCAGGAGCAGCGTGGAGCCGTCGCCCTTGAGGGCCTTCTGCAGGCCGTCGTCGAGGTAGGACCAGTTGTCCTGGTTGTAGAGCGGGGTGATCAGGCCGTAGAACGCCAGCCCGACGGTCAGCTCGCGCCCCTCGGTGTCGCCGGTGTCGAGCGGCTCCTTGTCGATCTTGTCGAGCAGGTCCTTGATCGTCTTGAGCCCGGCGTCGACGGTGCTGCCGAGGAAGCAGTCGCCGCCGTCCACGCAGTCCTGGATGTAGGAACGCAACGCGGTCTCGAAGCCCTTGGCCTGGCTCAGCGAGCCGTCACGCGACGAGATCGACGGGTCGATCGCGCCGTCGAGGACCAGCCGGCCGGTCTTCTCGGGGTAGAGCTCGGCGTACGTCGCCCCGAGGCGGGTGCCGTAGGAGAAACCGAGGTAGTCGAGCTTGTCCTCGCCGAGCGCGGCGCGCAGCACGTCCATGTCGCGCGCGGCCTCGACCGTGCTGACATGGGCCGCGACGGTGCCGGACTTGGCCTTGCAGCCGGCCCAGAACTCTTCCGCCTTCTCGGTGCCGTCCTCGACCTCCGCGGGGGTGTCGGGGTCGGGGTCGCCGGCGATCTGGGCGTCGAGCTCGTCGTCGGTGATGCAGTCCACCGGGTCGGACTCACCGGTGCCGCGCGGGTCGAAGCCGACGATGTCGTAGGCCGCGAGGAGCGGCGCCGCGAAGTAGAGGTTGGCGTCCTCGACCGTCGAGGTCCCGGGCGCGCCGGGGCCGCCGGGGTTGACGACGAGGGAGCCGATCCGGTCGCCCGTGGCCTTCGCCTTCTCCAGCGCGAGCAGGATCGAGCCGTCCTCGGGCGACTCGTAGCTGATGGGGACCTCGAGGGTGCCGCACTCGTTGCTGCCGCAGGACTTCCAGGAGATCTTCTGGTCGTAGAAGTCCTCGATGGTCTTCCCCGTGGACGGCTGCTCACTGCTCGGGTCGTCGCCCTTGTTGGCGGCGTCGTTGTCGTCACCGTCATCGCCGGTGAGCAGCACCACGCCGACGCCGACGGCAGCGGCGAGCACCAGGGCCCAGATCGCAATCACTGCGATGACCAGGTTCTTCTTCACAGCCATGTCCACTCCCTCGTCGTGGTGCTCTTCATCGTTGCGGCGTCTTCAACGCCACCATCATCGACTCCAGTGCCAAGGCAACCGGGACATTGAACTCCAGCATCTGTTCCCGCGCGGCGAAGATCCAGCCGATCCGCCGGAGGTTGAGCTCCGGGGACGACGTCGCGACGATCTGTTCGACCTGGTCGCGGATGTCCTCGTTGACCAGTCCTCCGGGCGCTCCGGTGGCCAGCGCGATCGCGTCGCGGTAGACCGACACGAGATCGGTGAGGCCGCGGTCGACCATGTCGAGGTGACGGCGCTTCGCCCGGGTCTTCTGAGCCTTCTCGAGCGCTGCCAGTGCCGGTCCGTACTCCCGCGGCCGTCGACCGCGCTCGACCACGCCGTACGACGCGTCGATGTCGACCTTCTCCCGGGCGTCGAGGTCGGCGGTGATCGCATCCGCCTCCTCCTTGGCCGTGGTGGCCAGCCGGGCAGCCGCATCCATGCAGCGACCGAGGTTCGACAGCCGGGCCGGGATCGTCACGACCTCCTGGCGCCGGGTGCGCACCGCCTCGTCGAAGGCCAGCGCCTTCGCCCGGCCGATGTGGCCCTGGCTCGCGCGGGCGGCGTACGACGCCAGGGGCTCCGCGACGCCCCGGGCGACCAGGAAGCCGGCGACCTCGGTGACGGTCGGGGTGGAGAGCGTGACGAGACGGCAGCGCGAGCGGATCGTCGGCAGGACGTCCTCGACGGTCGGGGCGCAGAGCATCCACAGGGTCCGGCCGTTGGGCTCCTCGATCGCCTTGAGCAGTGCATTGCAGGCCTGGTCGGTGAGCCGGTCGGCGTCCTCCACGATCAGGATCTGCCAGCGGTCACCCATCGGGCTCAGCGCTGCCCGGCGCACGAGGTCGCGGACCTCGTCGACGCCGATGGAGAGCTTCTGGGTGCGGATGACCGACACGTCGGCATGCGACCCGTTCAGCACGGTCCGGCAGGCGTGGCAGGTCTCCGGGCAGTCGGGGCCGAGCCCGGCCTGCGGGCACTCGAGCGCTGCTGCGAAGGCGATGGCGGCGTTGGAGCGGCCCGAACCCGGCGGTCCGGTGAACAGCCAGGCATGGGTCATCCCCTGGCCTGCGGCGGCCTGCCGCAGCGCCGTGATCGTGGGGCCCTGGCCGACCAGGGTGTCCCAGATGGTCATGGGGCTTCCCGACGCGCCTGCGCCAGCAGCGGCTCGACCCGCTCCGCGATGGTCGCAGCGATCTCCTCGATCGGGGACCGCGCGTCGAGCACGGCGTAGTGCTCGGGGTCGCGGGCAGCGAGGTCCAGGAACGACTGGCGCACCCGCTGGTGGAACTCCAGCGACTCGCCCTCGATCCGGTCACGTCCCTCGAAGCGACCGAGCCCGGTCTCCGGGTCGACGTCGAGCACGACGGTCAGGTGGGGTCGCAGGTCGCCGGTCGCCCAGCGCGCGACCTCCTCGACCTCGTCGACGTCCAGCGCCCGGCCTGCCCCCTGGTAGGCCAGGGTCGAGTCGACGTACCGGTCGGTGATCACGATCTCGCCCCGGTCGAGTGCGGGCTGCACGAGCGTCTCGATGTGCTCGGCCTTGTCGGCGGCGTACAGCAGGACCTCGGTCTTGTGGGCGAGCGCGCCGGTCTCGGGGCTCAGCACGATCCGCCGCATCTCCTTGCCGACGGGGGTGTCGCCGGGCTCGAAGGTGAGGCGCACGCGGTAGCCCGCGGCCTCGAGCCGGTCGCGCAGCAGCCGCGACTGGGTCGACTTCCCACCACCTTCGCCGCCCTCGAAGCAGACGAAGACGCCCGTCGGGGCGAAACGGCCGGGGTACGAGGTCACGCCCAGAACCTACGGGAACGATCCGACGCAGGCATCAGGGGACCGGCGTGTGACCGACCGTCCCGAAGGTGATCCACGAGTAGAAGAACCCGATGCCGGTCACGACCGGGAGCCCGAGCAACCAGCCGAGGGCGAACAACCGCGTCCAGGCCGGGAACCGCGGTGCCCAGACCACGCCCAGTGCCGCCACCCAGGAGACGAGGAGCACCCAGGTCACCGCTGACCATGCGCCCGGTGCGACGAACAGGTCGGTCCCGTTCTCCCCCTCGGGACCGCCGAGCGAGCCCAGGGTGCCCGCGAAGAATCCCGCGACGAGGCCGGCGAGAAGGGCGAGAGCCGACCGGGGTTTCGAGGCTCGCTGCGCTCGCACCTCAACCACCGGGCGGGCCTCAGGCCTTCTTGGCCGTCTTCTTCGCCGGAGCCTTCTTCGCGGCCGTCTTCTTGGCAGCGGTCTTCTTCGCCGCAGCCTTCTTGGCCGGGGCCTTCTTGGTCGTCTTCTTCGCAGCCTTCTTGGCCGGACCCTTGGCACGACGCTCGGCGAGCAGCTCGGCCGCCCGCTCCAGGGTCACCGCCTCGACGGAGTCGTCCTTGCGCAACGTCGCGTTGTACTCACCGTCGGTGACGTACTCGCCGAAGCGGCCGGCCTTCACGACGATCGGCTGGCCCGACACGGGGTCGTTGCCGAGCTCCTTGAGCGGCGGGGCCGCGGCGGCGCGGCCGCGCTGCTTGGGCTGGGCGTAGATCGCGAGCGCCTCGTCGAGGGTGATCCCGAAGATCTGGTCCTCGCTGGTGAGCGAGCGGGAGTCGGTGCCCTTCTTCAGGTACGGCCCGTAGCGGCCGTTCTGGGCGGTGATCTCCTCGCCGTCCTCGCCGGATCCGACGACGCGGGGAAGGGCGAGCAGCTTGACGGCGTCGTCGAGGGTGACGGTGTCGAGCGACATCGACTTGAAGAGCGAGCCGGTGCGCGGCTTCTCCCCCTTCTTGGGCTTCTTCTCGCCCTCGGCGGGCTCGGGGATCAGCTCGGTGACGTAGGGGCCGTAGCGGCCGTTCTTCGCGACCACCTGCAGACCGGTCTCCGGGTGCACGCCGAGCTCGATCTCCTCTCCGGCCGGGTTGGCGAGCAGCTCGATCGCCTTGGCGACGGTGAGCTCGTCGGGCGGCAGGTCGTCGGGGACGTTCGCGCGGCGGGCCAGCGGCGCACCGTCGTCGTCGGGACCCTCGAGGTACGGGCCGTACTTGCCGACGCGCAGGTTGATGCCGTCCTCGGCCGTGCCGACCGGGAAGGTCGCGAGCTCCCGGGCGTCGATGTCGCCCAGGCCCTGCACGAGGGGCAGCAGCCCGGTCAGCGCCGACGAGCCGTAGTAGAACTCCGTCAGCTCGGTGGTCCGGTCCTTCTCGCCACGGGCGATCTGGTCGAGGACCTCTTCCATGCCGGCGGTGAATTCGTAGTCGATCAGCCGGGAGAAGTGCTCGGTCAGCAGCCGCACCACGGAGAACGCGATCCAGGCCGGCACCAGCGCGGTGCCCTTCTTGTAGACGTATCCGCGGTTGAGGATCGTCCCGATGATCGAGGCGTACGTCGACGGGCGACCGATCTCGCGCTCCTCGAGCTCCTTGATCAGGGTGGCCTCGGTGAAGCGCGACGGCGGCTTCGTCTCGTGGCCGTTCGCGGAGATCGACGCGGCCGAGACGGAGTCGCCCTGCTGCAGGTTCGGGAGCCGGGTCTCCTGGTCGTCCTTGGTCGCGGCGGTGTCGTCGGTGCCCTCGACGTACGCCTTGAGGAAGCCGTGGAAGGTGATGACGCGACCGGTGGCCGAGAACACGACGTCCTCGCCGCTGGCCGCTGCGCCGCCGAGGCGGATGCTGACCGACTGGCCGACGGCGTCCTTCATCTGCGACGCGACGGTGCGCATCCAGATCAGCTCGTAGAGCCGGAACTGGTCGCCGGTCAGGCCGGTCTCGCCGGGGCGCTTGAACGAGTCGCCCGCCGGGCGGATCGCCTCGTGCGCCTCCTGGGCGTTCTTGACCTTGCTCGTGTAGGTCCGCGGCTCGTCGGGGACGTACTCGCTGCCGTAGAGCTCGGCGACCTGGCTGCGGGCCGCGGAGATCGCGGTGTCCGACAGGGTCGTCGAGTCGGTACGCATGTAGGTGATGTGGCCGTTCTCGTACAGCCGCTGGGCGACGCTCATCGTCACCGACGCGCTCATCCCGAGCTTGCGGCTGGCTTCCTGCTGCAGCGTGGTGGTGCGGAAGGGCGCGTACGGCGAACGGCGGTACGGCTTGGCCTCGACCGTACGGACGTCGTACGCGGTGTCGGCGAGGGCGGCGACCAAGGCTTCAGCACGGGGGCGATCGAGGTGGACGACGTCCGCCTTGCCCTTCAGCAGGCCGTCCTGGCCGAAGTTGCTGCCGCTGGCGACGCGGGTGCCGTCGATGGTGTGCAGCTTGGCCGGGAACATCCGCTGGTCGTGCTTCGAGCCGGCGTCGAAGGTGCCCTCGAGGTCCCAGTACGACGCGAGCTTGAAGGCCATCCGCTCCTTCTCGCGGTCCACCACGAGGCGGGTGGCCACGGACTGCACGCGGCCCGCGGAGAGGCCGGACATGATCTTGCGCCACAGCACCGGCGAGACCTCGTAGCCGTAGAGCCGGTCGAGGAGGCGACGGGTCTCCTGTGCCTCGACCAGGTCCATGTCGAGCTCGCGCGGGTTGGCGGCGGCCTCCTGGATCGCAGCCTTGGTGATCTCGTGGAAGACCATCCGGCGCACCGGGATGTTCTTCGGCTTCAGCTCGTCGAGGAGGTGCCAGGCGATGGCCTCTCCCTCGCGGTCCTCATCGGTGGCGAGGTAGAGCTCGTCGGCGTCCTTCAGCAGGGCCTTCAGCTTCGAGATGTGGCTCTTCTTGTCCCGGGGGACGACGTAGTAGGGCACGAAGCCGTTGTCGACGTCGATGGCCAGCCGGCCCCAGGGCTTGTCCTTGATCTTGGCCGGGGTGTCCGCGGCGTTGTTCGGAAGGTCCCGGATGTGGCCGATGGAGGACTCGACGACATAGCCGTCGCCGAGGTACCCGCCGATGGTGCGGGCCTTGGCCGGCGACTCGACGATCACCAACTTGTGTGCCACTGCTGAAACCTTCTCTACTGCTTCGGTTGCCACTGGAGGGGCGAACTCGTCACCCGTGATGGGCTCTACGGCCGATCACGGTAGCGGGTCGTGTCCAGTGAGGGGCGCCTCAGTCGGCCTTGATGCTCTTCGCGACCCGTTCGGCCTGGGCGATCTTCGCGGTGTCGCCGATGGGCGCGACCCCGATGAAGACGCCGTACGAGTCGGCGTCGCCGGTGTCGAGGACGATCACCGTGGTGACGTCACCTTCGACCGTGACCTCGCTGTCCTTGACCCGGATCTCCGAGGTGATCGAGTAGCCCGACATGCCGTCGAGGGTGACCGCTTCGCGCTTCTGGTCCTTGCGGCTGTCGAACCCCTTGTAGACCAGGTCGTTCATGGTCAGGCACTGCATGATGATCTCGGCGGCCTGGTCGGTGCTGGTGAAGCCGTTGGCCTTCGAGAGCCCGCCGACGGCGTACTCCGTCACCCAGTTGTCGGTGACGTTGGCGTACTGGACGATGATGCCGTCCGCGAACGGCAAGGCGTCCGAGAACCTGATGTCGACGGTGAAGCCGCCCAGCCGCGGGATCGTGAGACCGCCACCGGTGAGTGCCGGCGGGTTCTTGCCCGGATCCGTCGCGGGCTTGGGCGTGCCGCCGGTGCACTGGATTCCGGTCGGCGCGATGGTGCTGCTCGAGCTGGCGTCGGTGGAGGACTCGGTCGGGTCACTCCCGTCAGTCGGGTCGCTCGACTCCGTCGCGTCCGAGGACTCGCTTCGGGTCGGGTCGTTGGCCGACTTGTCGCCGTCGTCGTCCCCGGTGAGGGCGCGGACGCCGAAGAACCCGCCGACGCCGAGCAGGACGAGGGTGAGGACGGCGGCGATGACGATGCCGATCGTCTTGCCACTACCACCGCCGGAGCCGCCGGAGGGGGTGGGGCTCCACTGCTGCTGCGGGTAGCCACCGGGTCCGGGGCCACCGGGGCCACCGGAGAACGCGCCCGCGCCGTAGCCGGGGGTCGGCTGGGGTTGCTGCGGCTGGGGTACGGCGCCGTACCCGCCCTGGTTCGGTTGCTGCGGCTGCTGCGGCGGGAACTGCGTGGGCGCCGCTGCCGGCGGAGTGGGCTGCTGGGGCTGCTGAGGGGGCTGCGGCGTGGGCTGGGCCGCGGCCGGCGGGTGGCTCGTGGTCATCTGGCTCCACGACTGACCGTCCCAGTAGCGGTAGGTGTCGGGCGCGCCAGCGGGGTCGGGGTACCAGCCTGCGTTCGTCACGGGGTCAAGTGTGCATCACGAGCGGGACGGGTTCAGCCAGCAGCGGGGTCGGCGGGCGTGAGGAAGCCCTCGGCCACCAGCTCGGCCAGTTCCGGGAGGTAGGCCTCCTGCAGGCTGGCGGCATCGCGCTCGAGCAGCTGGCCGACGGCGTCGACGAGCGGCCCGACCGCCAGGTCCCCGTCGCAGGCACCGGCGACCGCGGCCACCACGGTGTCGACCTGACGGGCCCGACGGAAGCCGCGCTGCTGGCGCAGCACGATGGTCGAGGGGTCCTCGACGCCCACCGGGCCACTGGTCTCCTGGAGCACGTCCTCGCGCAGCACGAGGTGGGTGTCCGGACCGACGGACTGGGCGGCCAGGGCGGAGTCGGCCCAGTCGGCGATCGCGGGCGCGATGGGCTGCTCGACGTCGTACGGCCACTCGAGGAGGTCACGCACGAGGGCACCCGGGGTGACGTCGGCGCGCCGGCGCAGGTTGATCCAGCCGAAGCCGATCCCGCCGACGCCCTGCTGCTCCAGCCACGAGAGCCAGGTGTCGTAGCGCTCGGCGTACGCCGCCGGGTCGCCGCCGGTCGAGGGGTGGTGGCCGGCGTCCTTCAGCCACAGCTCGACGTACGACGACGGGTCGAGCACCTCGCGCTGGACGACCAGGGCGTCGCACTCCTCGGTGAGCCAGGTGCCGAGGCGCTCGTCCCACGGGCGGTCGGTCTCGATCACCCAGTTCGCGAGGACCTGGCACCAGCCACCGTCGTTGAGGTGGTCGGGCGCGCGGCGAACGATGTGCTCGACGACCTGGTCGCCGGGCAGGCCGGAGTCGCGGTAGACGAGCCGCTCGCCGCTGGCGGGCGAGATGACGAACGGCGGGTTGGTGGCGATCAGGTCGAACCGCTCACCGGCGACCGGGGCGAAGAAGGAGCCGTCGCGGACCTCGACGATGTCGTCGACGTCGTTGAGCGCCGCGTTGAACCGGGCGATGGCGAGCGCGCGCTGGTTGACGTCGGTGGCGACGACCCGGTCGCTGTGCGTGGCGAGGTGCAGCGCCTGCACGCCACAACCGGTGCCGAGGTCGAGCGAGCTGCCGACATCGTGCCGGACGGTGAGCTGGGCCAGGCTGGACGAGGCGGGACTGATGCCGAGCACGTAGTCGCCGGTGACGGAGGTCGCGATGCCGTTCAGGCCGGGGGTCAGGTCGCTCACGACCCACAGGTCGCCCTGTTCGGAGCCGTAGGGCCGGACGTCGAGCCGCGCCGCGACCTCGCCGACGCTCTGGGCCAGGACACCCGCGTTGACCAGCCGGTCGACCAGCCCGGGCAGGGCCCGCTCGGCGCCCGAGGTGGGGACGACGGCCTGGAGCAGGAAGAGCCGGATCAGCGTGGCGAGCGGCTCGTCGTTCGTCGTACGACGAAGGCCGGGTGTCGTCTCGTTGCGGGACAACGCCTGGTGGGCCTCCGCCCCGAGCAGCTCGCTGATGGCGTCATAGGTGAAGTCGGCAGCGAGCAGGGCTTCACGGAGCGGGGCGGCGAGGGCGACGGGCAGCACGGCCCCAACGTTAGGGCGTCCCCCGGCAACGCACCCACCTGCTCGGTTCCCGACGACTGACACACAGGCAGCACCGACTGATCTTCCTGTCAGGCTGCGGTCGACCGAGCGGACTGCTAGCGTCCGCGCCATGGGGCTCGGGACGACAATGACCAACCCCTCGGGCGCCTCTGCTCCCGTGGTGGAACGAACTGCCCAGCAGCTGCTGAGGGCGGTCCGCCGACGGGCACTGCGCCGCATCGACAACATGCGGCACCGCGTCGCCTTCTACCGCGACGACGTCCTCGTCGCGCCCGGGTCCTACATCGCACCCGGCGTCGTGATCGGACGAGGGACGAGGATCAACGAGTCCTCCTACCTCGAGCCCTGCACGATCGGGTGCTACTGCGCGATCGCCGGTCGCCTCGTCGTGCGCAGCGCCAACCACCACATGCAGTTCCTCAACATCGAGGAGGACCTGCAGCGCCGCACGATGGGCGCCGCATCCGTCCTCGGACCGCGGGAACCCGTGACGATCGGCAACGCGGTGTGGATCGGCGACTCCGTCGTCATCACTCCGGGCGTGACGATCGGCGACGGCGCCGTGATCGGCGCGGGAAGCGTGGTCACCCGCGACGTTCCCGCCTATGCCGTCGCAGCGGGCAACCCGGCACGCTTCATCCGGTGGCGGTACCCCGAGCCGGTCATCGAGGTCCTCACGGGCTTCGAGTGGTGGCGGTGGGACGACGACCGGTTCCGGCGCAACCGCGACCTCTTCGAGCTCGACCTGACGACGGTCGACCCGGACGTCCTGGCGAAGCGGCTCGACGAAGCGACGTAGGCCCGGGTCGTCGTACCAAGAAAGCAACCACCCCGGCACCGTGACTGGTCACGACACCGGGGTGGCTGGTGGGTTCAGACGGACTCGACCGCGGCCGGTGCTTCCTCACCGATCGTCGAGACCCGCTGCTTGGAGACGTAGACGGCGGCGAAGATGCCCGACGCGGCGGCCGCCGCGATGAGGATCCGGACCACGTCGTTCTCACTGTTGCCGTAGGACAGGCTGATGATCGCGCCGACGATGAGCAGCGACACGAGGTTCATCACCTTGAGCAGCGGGTTGATCGACGGGCCGGCCGTGTCCTTGAACGGGTCACCGACGGTGTCACCGATGATCGTCGCCTCGTGGGCCGGCGATCCCTTGCCACCGTGGTTGCCGTCCTCGACCAGCTTCTTCGCGTTGTCCCACGCACCGCCCGAGTTGGCGAGGAAGACCGCCATCAGGGTGCCGGTCGCGATGGCACCGACCAGGAAGCCCGCGAGCGGTCCGACGCCGAGGCCGAAGCCGACCGCGACCGGAGCCAGGATCGCGAGGATGCCGGGGGTGGCCAGCTCGCGCAGCGAGTCGCGGGTCACGATGTCGACGACCTTGCCGTACTCCGGACGGGCCGTCCCCTCCATGATCCCGGGGATGTCGCGGAACTGGCGGCGTACCTCCATCACGACGGCGCCGGCCGCGCGGCCGACCGCGTTGATGGCCAGGCCCGAGAAGAGGAACACGACCGCAGCACCGAGCAGGGTGCCGACGATGAGCTTGGCGTCGAACACCAGGAAGCTCTGGGCAACCGCGTCCGCAGTGCCGTCCTCGACGCCCGTGGCCTCGGCCAGGGAGTCGAAGGCCGACTGCACGTACGACGCGAACAGGGCGCTCGCGGCGAGGACGGCGGTCGCGATCGCGATGCCCTTGGTGATCGCCTTGGTCGTGTTGCCGACGGCGTCCAGCTCGGTGAGGATCTTCGCGCCGTCCTCGCTGACGTCGCCCGACATCTCGGCGATGCCCTGGGCGTTGTCGGAGACCGGGCCGAAGGTGTCCATCGCGACGATGACGCCGACCGTGGTGAGCAGACCGCAACCAGCCAGGGCCACCGCGAACAGCGCGAGGACTCCCGAACCACCGGCGAGCAGTGCGGCGCCGAACACGGCAGAACCGATCACGATCGCGGTGTAGACGGCGGACTCAAAGCCGACCGACAGGCCGGAGAGGATCACGGTGGCCGCGCCGGTGAGCGAGGTCTTGCCGACGTCCTTGACCGGGCGGTGCTCGGTGCCGGTGAAGTAGCCGGTCAGGGCGAGGATCGCAGCGGCGAGGACGACACCGATGGCCACGGCGCCCGCCGCGAACACCTGCGGGCTGACATCGGGCAGGTCGCCCGCGCTGAGCGCGCCGAGACCCGCGCTGCTGCCGTTGAGCTCGCTCCACTTGCTCGGCAGGTAGACGAACGCAGCGACCGCGCTGGCCACGGCGCCGACGGCGGCGGAGAGGTAGAACGCCCGGTTGATCGTCTTCAGGCCGCTCTCGCCGGCGCGGGGCCGGGTGAGGTAGACGCCCACTATCGCGGACAGTGCGCCGATGGCGGGCACGATCAGCGGGAACACGAGGCCCTTGTCGCCGAAGGCCTGCGAACCGAGGATCAGCGCGGCGACCAGCGTGACGGCGTACGACTCGAAGAGGTCGGCGGCCATGCCAGCGCAGTCGCCGACGTTGTCACCCACGTTGTCCGCGATGGTGGCGGCGTTGCGCGGGTCGTCCTCGGGGATGTTCTTCTCGACCTTGCCGACGAGGTCGGCGCCGACGTCAGCGGCCTTGGTGAAGATGCCACCGCCGACACGCATGAACATCGCGAGCAGCGCGGCACCGAAGCCGAAGCCCTCCAGCACGTTGGGTGCGGTGGACTTGAAGACGAGGACCACGACGCTGGCACCGAGCAGTCCCAGGCCGACGGTGAGCATGCCGACGAAGGCACCCGTGCGGAAGCCGATGTTCATCGCGACGTCCCGGCCCTGCTCGTTGGCCGCCGCCGCCACGCGCAGGTTCGCACGCACGGCGAGCGACATGCCGAGGTAGCCGACCGCTCCGGAGAACCCGGCACCGACGAGGAAGAAGACCGAGCGGAAGATCCGCACCGTCCACTCCGACTGCAGTCCGGTCGCACCGTCGGCCGTGTGGGCCGGCAGGGCGAGGAGCACGAAGAAGGCGATGGCCGCGAAAACCGCGAGGGTGCGGAACTGGCGGGTCAGGTAGGCGTTCGCGCCCTCCTGCACGGCCTGGGCGATCCGCTGCATGTTCGGAGTGCCCTCACCTGCCTTGAGCACTTCGGATCTGAAGAGGACGGCCATGGCCAGGGAGCCGAGGGAGATCACGGCGACGCCGATCACCAGGGCGAGATCGCCTCCGGTCACATCGACATCTACGACGAACGGACGGGGCATTCGAGTGCCTCCTGGTGAAGTTCAGGTACGGGTCGTGTGACCCAGGTCATAGAACGTGCCGGAGTCTACGCAGACTCCGGCAGGGAAAAGGGGAGGGGTGTGACCCGTGTCACAAAGGTTTCGCCAAAACAGGCGATCCGCCGCCGGGACGGGATCGTTCGCGGAGTCGTCGCGCTGAGTCCGGCGCGGGGGCAGCGCGGCGTCAGGCCGCGCGGCGTCAGGCCAGCGCGGCGTCGGCGGAGCTGTGGATGACGAAGACCTTCGCCAGTCCGGTGATCTTGAAGATCTTGAGGAGACGGTCTGCGTTGCAGACGAGCTCGAGCGAGCCGTCGTGTGCACGCACCTTCTTCAACCCGCCGACGAGCACGCCGAGACCGGTGGAGTCGAGGAACTCGACGGCCTCCATGTCGACGACCAGGTGGTAGGTACCACCCGCCACGAGCTCGGTGATCGTGTCGCGGAGCTTGGGCGCGGTGTAGACGTCGATCTCGCCACCCACGGCAATGACGGTGCGCGCACCGACCTCGCGCGTCGACAGTGTCAGATTCACGACCCTCACCCCGGGATATTTCCTACGTCTGGCAGTTGCGCCCAATCAAACCATGCCTGCCATGACCGCGCACGAAGTCCACAGAACCTCCGGCCCGCGGGGGCGACGATGTCGGCCCCGCTTGCGACACTGGTCAGATGACCGCGCAGCCCGACACCCCGATCCGCTCCGGGTCGGCGCGACGCGATCCCGTGGCCCTGATGGACAGCCTGACCGCCGGTCCCGGGCGCGCCGAGCGGCTGACACATCTCGAGCAGGTCCCGGCCCGCCCGGCCATCTGCGGCGACTGGCCGACCTGGGCGGACCCGACCGTCGTGGCGTCGTACACGGCGAAGGGGGTGGCGCGACCCTGGGCGCACCAGGTGGCGGTCGCCGAGGCGGCGCACCGGGGCGAGCACGTCGTGGTGGCGACCGGTACGGCGTCCGGGAAGTCGCTGGCGTACCTCCTTCCGGCGCTCTCCCGGATCCGCGCAGCCCGGGGCCCGCGCGGGCAGCGCGGCGCATCGGTGCTCTACCTCGCGCCCACCAAGGCGCTGGCCCATGACCAGTGGTCCGCGATCCGCGGGCTCGGGCTCGACGTCCGCGTGGCGACGCACGACGGCGACAGCACCACCGAGGAGCGCGAGTGGACGCGCGACCACGCCGAGTACGTCCTGACCAACCCCGACATGCTGCATCGCTCGCTGCTGCCCGGGCATGCGCGATGGGCGCCGTTCTTCCGGTCGCTGGAGTACGTCGTCATCGACGAGTGCCATCACTACCGCGGCGTGTTCGGGGCGCACGTCGCGCAGATCGTCCGGCGCCTGCGGCGGATCTGTGCGTCGTACGGCGCCTCGCCGGTCTTCATCCTGGCCTCGGCCACGGTCGCCGACCCCGAGGTCACCGCGCGCCGGATGCTCGGCCTCGACGTCACGGCGGTGACCGATGACGGATCACCCCGCGGCGAGCTGGCCGTGGGCCTGTGGGAACCGCCGCTGACGTCGTACACGGGTGAACACGGCGCGCCGGTGCGCCGCCCGGCCACTGCCGAGACGGCCGACCTGCTGGCGGACCTGGTCGTCCAGGACGTGCGGACGTTGGCGTTCGTGCGATCCCGGCGCGGGGTGGAGACGGTTGCCCGGCGCGCCGGCGAGCTCGTGGCCGAGGTCGACCCGTCCCTCGTCGGTCGCATCGACTCGTACCGCGGCGGCTATCTCCCCGAGGAACGGCGTGCCCTCGAGGAAGCGCTGCGCAGCGGGCGGCTGCTCGGCATGGCCGCGACGAATGCCCTCGAGCTCGGCATCGACGTGAGCGGTCTGGATGCCGTCCTGATCACCGGCTATCCGGGCACGCGGGCCGCCTTCTGGCAACAGGTGGGTCGCGCGGGCCGTGATGGCGGCGGCGCCCTGGGGATGCTGATCGCGCGCGACGACCCGCTGGACACCTACCTCGTCCACCACCCGGAGGCCTTGCTCGGGCGTCCGGTCGAGGGCACGGTCTTCGACACCGACAACCCGTACGTCCTGGGGCCGCACCTGTGCGCGGCGGCGCAGGAGCTGCCGGTGACCATCGAGGACTTCGACCTGTTCGGGCCGCGGACGCGGGAGGTGCTGGGGTCGCTGGTCGCGGAGGGGCTGTTGCGGCGCCGCGCGCCCGGCTGGTTCTGGACCGACAGCTCGCGCGCCGCGGACCTCGCCGACATCCGCTCCACCGGCGGACAGCAGGTGCAGCTGATGGAGGCCGGGACCGGGCGGGTCGTCGGCACCGTCGACGGCGGACGCGCCCACGGCACCGCCCACACCGGCGCGATCTACCTGCACCGCGGCGAGACCTGGCTGGTCGAGGAGCTCGACCTCGAGGACCACGTCGCCACGATGCGGCGGGTCGAGGTCGACCACACGACGTCGGCCCGGGACATCACCGACATCACGATCGCGGCCGAGCACGAGCACACCGACTGGGGGCCGTGCCGGATCTCGCTCGGCACCGTCGAGGTGACCAACCAGGTGACGTCGTACCTCCGCCGGCGGGCGCGCACCGGCGAGGTCATCGATGAGACCCTGCTGGACCTGCCGGCCCGGACGCTCTCGACCACGGCCGTGTGGTGGACGGTTCCGGACGCCGTGCTGGCGGAGATGGCGGCAGCGACCGGCGTGGCGGCGGCGGACCTGCCGGGCGCCGCGCACGCCGCCGAGCACTGCTCCATCGGACTGCTCCCCCTGTTCGCGACCTGCGACCGGTGGGACATCGGTGGCGTGTCGACCGCACGGCACCCCGACACCGGTGTGCTGACGGTGTTCGTGCACGACGGACACCCCGGCGGCGCGGGCTTCGCCGAGCGCGGCTACCGCACCGCTGCTGCCTGGCTGCGGGCGACCCGGGCCACCATCGCTGCGTGTGAATGCGCATCCGGCTGCCCCTCCTGCGTGCAGTCACCGAAGTGCGGCAACGGCAACGACCCGCTCGACAAGGCGGGCGCGGTCGCGCTGCTGGACGCGTTGCTCCGGCACGCCCCGGCATCCTCGGAGTAGCGTGCCGCTCATGGTGATCTTCGGTCTGCTCCTGCTCCTGCTCGGTGTGGCAGCGGTGCTCTCTGGTCTTTTCGGCATCGGCTACGACCGGGACGAGAAGAACCCCGCCCGCGACACGACCGAGATCCTCGGCATCAACGTCCAGCCCGAGGCGATCTTCTTCATCGGCCTCATCGCCGGCCTGCTGATCCTCGGCGGGCTGTGGTTCATGAAGACCGGCACCAAGCAGGGCTGGAAGCGCCGCAAGGAGCAGAAGCGACTCTCCGAGCTGTCCTCGAAGCTCGATGAGGTCGAGCTGGAGCGGCGCAAGGACGACCTGTCGGGCCGCGAAGACTGACCTGATCGGTCGAGCGTGTCTCCGGCGACGCAGCGGCGAGCAAGCTCGCAGGAGTACGCCTCCCGCCACGCTGCCGACGTAGGCGGGTTCAGCTCCGGTCGAATCGCTGCACCCCTGGGCCGGCGCGGGCCGTACCGACCAGGTCGCGGTCCTGCCCCAGCCAGCGCGGGCCGGCGACGGTGACCTCGACGAGGACGTCCTGTCCCTCGACCACACAGGACTGCAGGGTGGCGTCGTTCGCCTCCGCCACCTCACCTGCTGCTCCGCACGGGTCGCGGGCGCGGACCGGATCGGCCAGGGCAGTCGCGCCGGCCAGTACGGCGAGGTCGGCCGCTGCCTGCGCCTTCCGGTGAGCCACTACCAGGGCGGCGACGACACCGGTCGCGGCTCCGACCAGCAGGAGGACGCCCGCCATCGCGACGACCAGGACCGTGGCGGCGCCGCGCTGATCCCGGTTCCGCGTCGTCATGGCGCCCCTCCTCCCGACTCCTCGGTGACCGCCACCGCCTCGGCCTCGAGCACCGCGCCCGGCAGTGCCCGGAACAGCCCGCCGGGCCCGTCCACCCGCCCCGACGCTCGTACGACGACCCGGTCGCCCTCGCGCGCCACGGTGATGCGGACACCGGCGGGTGCGATCCGCTCCCCCAGCGCTCGGGCCTCTCCCGGATCGTCACCGCGCGCCAGGGCCCGGGCCGTCTCGCGCGCAGCATCGACGGTGCGGACCTGTCCGACGCCGACCGCCAGCAGCCAGACCAGCCCGGCCGTCACCGCCAGCAACAACGGCAGCCCGACCGCGAGCTCGGCGGTCACCGCGCCCCGCTGGCCGCGGCCGGATCGTCCGGTCACTGCAGACCGAGCAGACCGAGGACGTGGTCGAACAAGGTCTTGATCAGCTTGTTCCCGAAGCCGCCGCTGAGCATCTTGTAGAGCAAGCCGGCGAATCCCGCGCCCGCAGCCGTGGCGACGGCGTACTCCGCTGTTGTCACGCCCCGCTCGTCGTGGACCTGCACCATCTCGTCTCCCCTCGTCGCGGCCGCCCGATGCGGCCGGTCGATGCAGGATGCGCGAAGAGGGCGACCTCGTGGCGTGGCCCGGAGCCCGCCTGTGGACAGGGATTCGTCGTCCACAGGACCGCGGGGTTGAACCGTCCCGCGGTGGGGCCGATGGGGCTGGTCAGACGATCACCGACGCCAGTGACACGGCCAGCGGGACGATGCCGAGCAGCAGGAACGACGGCAACAGGCACAACCCCAGCGGTACGGCGGCGCGGACCCCGACAGCCCGTGCACGGTCCTCGACCTCCGCCCGCCCGCGGCGGGCCAGGTCGTCACCCAACCGCTCGACGGCTGCCACCACCGGCGCTCCGGTGCGGTGTGCGCGGGCCATCGTCCGCCCGAGCGCGCCCAGGTCAGGATCGGCGGCCAGGGCTGCCCAGATCGGCACGACGTCGCCACCCAGTTGGAGACGCGTCGACACCGGCACAAGGCGATCGGCAGCGGCACCGGGGAGTGCCCGGGAGACGAGCCCGATCGCGTCGACGGGCGCGAGGCCCGAGCGGAGGGCGGCGGCGAGCAGCGTCACGACATGCGGCAGGTCTCGTCGTACCTCCTCCCGACGGCGACGGACCTCGGCTGGTTCGAGACGCCCGGCCACGACCCAGACACCTGCGGCGACGGCCGTTCCGGCCGGTACCGCCAGCGGACCGCCAAGGACGAGTCCGGCGCCCAGGCCCGCCATCGATGCCCAGGCCCAGCGGCCGCGGCGCAGCAGGCCGTCGCGATCGGGCGCGGGGAGGAACTCCCGCACCTCGGACCCCCATTTCCCACACTTCGCACCCCCAGCTGCCGCACTTCGTGGGATCAACAGGGCTGTCGCCAGGGCGGTCGTCACTGCGATCAGGAGGTACATCAGGCGGCGCGTTCGATGTCGCGGGCGAGGGCATCGATCCAGGCGAGGCCGGCGTAGGCGAGGGCCAGGCCGCCGACCAGGCAGGCGAGGCCGACGGGATGGCCGACCAGGAAGCGCCACGGCGATGCCCCGGCGCCCGAGCCCATGGCGAGGGCCAGCAGCGGGAGCGCGGCGAGGAGGCGTGCCGTCGCCCGGGCCGACGACAGCTCGCCGTCGACGACGCGGCGGGTCTGCTCCGTCGCGCGCAGGTCGTCGGCGACGCGGCCCAGGGTGTCGGCGAGACCGTGGCCGGTGCGGTGGGCGACCTGCCACGCCGCCGCGACCACCCGCAGGGCACCCGCTCCGGGCCGTTCGGCGAGCGAGCGCAGCGCGACGGGTACGTCGCCCCCGGCCGCGGCAGCGCGGGCGACGGGCGCGATCTCCGGCCACTCCTCGGCCGCTCGTTCCAGTGCGAGACCGGCGGTCTGGCCGGCGGCGAGCTCGGCCTGGACGGCGTCGCAGAGCTC